>DATLMN010000081.1:0-4269 GCA_035537255.1 Pyrinomonadaceae bacterium
TCCCGTCTCGGATGCAGAGCATGACGAGTGGTTCGCCGCGCTCCATCAACATCCCAACCGCCTCTACTTCGCCATCGAGACAAACAAAGACGACAGGCACATAGGCAATGTCTGGCTGTGGGATATAGACTGGCGGCATCGCCGTGCCGAATTGCGAATCGTCGTCGGAATGAGCGCAGAGCCCGGTCGCGGCATGGGAACGGAAGCCATCTCTCTGCTTTGCACGTATGCGTTCGAGCGATTGAACCTGCATAAGATTTACGCCTACGTGCTGGCGATCAATCCGCGCGCGCGCCGCTCGTTCGAGAAGGCAGGGTTCGCCCTGGAAGGCACGCTCAAGGAAGACCGCTGGACGGGCGAGGGCTACACGGACGTATATTTGCTGGGGAGGCTCTCAGTTTGAGTCCGGTCAAGACCGTGAATATCATTTATGACGGGCAGTGCGGGTTCTGTATCCGCTCGCTCAAGGTAGTGCGTGCGTTTGACGTGCGCGGCGCTCTGCGTCTTTACGATGCGCATAAGCGTGAGACCTTCGAGCGCTTTCCAGTGTTAAAGGGAGCGGACGTGGACGAGGCTATGTTTGCGGTCGCAGAAGGTGAAAAGCCCTATCGAGGCTTCTTCGCTTTCAGGCGCATCCTGTGGACAAGCCCTCTGATGTGGCCGCTGCTGCCGCTCTTCTATTTTCCGGGCGCGAGTTTCGTCGGGCCGCGCGTGTACGCGCTTGTGGCGCGCAATCGCTCGCGCTTCGGCTGTGAGAGTGAAGTCTGCGCGCTTCCGACGGAGCAGCCTCGCGGCCGTTAGCTTATTCGTGCAGGTCAGTAAAGAGAAGTGGATCAACTCTTCGCATCGCAGGATTTCCTCCATCCGCAAATCAGCGCCCATACACAGGCCCTCTTCCGCATGGTCTACGGCGTGCTGCTGCTGGCGCACCTGCTCTGGGCGCTCCCGCACTGGCGGCGCTTCTTTATCAGCGAGCGCTGGGGCGGCTATGCCAAGTCCGCGCGCGATGTCGATTTTATTCAAAACCCCTTCGTGTCACCCGTCATCTGTGTGATCTGGTTCGCCTCGGCGTTGCTGCTCACACTTGGTTGGTGGAGTGTGTGGGCGGCGCTTCTTAATCTACTGCTGTGCCGTTATTTTTTCGTGCGTATGCGCTGGAAGGGAGTGCTGCGCGGGATGGGCGCGCCGGGTTTTATGACCTACTGGATGGCGGCGGCAGTGTTCCTGCTCGAATACACCGCGCGTTATGCGCCGCACCTTCACTCGCTCGCGCTCTTAGTCTTGCAGGTGGATTTCGCCTTTATCATGCTCTCGGCGGGTCTGTATAAACTGACCGCAGGCTATGCGCGCAATCATGGGATGGAAGGCGGGATGGTCAATCCTGAGTGGGGTTACTGGTGGCGTTTCTTCGCGCGGCGCTCTCCGCACCACTGGATATTCAAGGTGCTCAATCAACTGGCTTGGTCGACGGAAGTGGTCTCAGGCGTACTGATGTTGATTCCGCGTACGCGCTTCCTTGGCGCGCTGCTCATCCTCTTTAGCTTTATCTTTATCGCCACGCAGATACGCCTTGGCCTGCTGTGCGAGATGGTGATCGCCTGCTGCATCCTCTTTTTTCATCCGGGCAGCTACGGCGATCAACTGGCGAGCATGATCGTCCCGGCATCTTCTGCCCTACAGAGCGCAGCAAGCAATGCTCCCTCTTTTATCAATCTGCTGCTCTTCGCGTTTCTTATTGCGTATCTGATACTGCTGCCGCTGGCTCACGGAGGCTTGTACTACAATTTTTATGCGCGCCGCAGACTGCCCACACTGGTGCAAAGAGCGCTTGAGCTGTACACGAACTTCTTCGGCATTATTATCTGGCGCGTCTTTTCCGTGGATGTCGTCAATTTCTTTATACTCATTCATCGCCGCAAGCGTGAAGGGGGAAGCGGGGAGCGCACGCTTGTTTCACGCTATGGGTACAGCGGCGGCTTTCGCTATTGCCACGTGGGCGAATCCATCACGGTCACGAGCCTCTTTACGACGCTCAAGTATTATCCGAGTAACAACGAGTTGTTCCGCGAGCGCCTTCTGCGTTATGCCTGCACTGTGCCGTGTCCCGAAGACTCTGTGCTTGATTTCGAGTACGTCAGTGTGTGTAAGGCCGAAGATCATTTCGATTACGTGACCGTCGCCGAGTACACCGTTGATCCGAGAGCGCGCACAGTTGAGGAGCGGATTCTCAACGAGGCTGTCTCCGTTCGTGCGGCGCACGCCGCCTCGCCAGTGTTTGAGGGAGTACGACCGGGCAGCTATGCGCCATCGTCTTAAGAGATTGAATAAGGAGAGCCTGTGAAGGGCCTTTGATTGATTAAACGGCCACGCGCCGTAAATTTATTGGCAGACAAAAAAAGCCTGCCGATTATTGATCCGAAGAATTTTCGTCTATGTCACAAGTTCAATCCGAGCTGGTTGTTTCCGAGGAAATAATTGACGCCATCGCGCGCTCTGAAGAGAAGTTCTGTTTGGAGATCAGAAAGTGCGACCCGCGCGACGTGGTTAATGATCTGGTCAATCAGTACAAGGGGGCGTTTTATCACATCGAGCCATACTTAAGCTCTTTTTCAAACCCGAAGATACTGGAGGTCGGCAGCGGCAACGGCTTCGGACTCTGCTATCTACTGAAATCGGGTCTGGATGTCACGGGCATAGAGCCTGGCGAGCTGACCTACGAAGGAAGATTCAAAAGGGCGACCACTCTTCTTGAGTTGAACGGGATAAAGTCTGCGACCGAGCATCTGCTGCCCGCGCCCGCCGAACGGTTGCCGTTTGATGACGATACATTTGATCTGGTTTTCAGCATCGCCGTGCTTGAGCACGTGCGTGATATTGAGCTGAGCATGCGAGAAGCCTTGCGCGTGGTTAAGCCGGACGGGTTGGTGGTGATGAATGTGCCGAGCTACAACTCGTTCCGCGAAGAACATTATAATATTCTCTGGCTGCCTTACATTCTGGCTAAAAAAAGCATCGCCAAATGGTATGTCAGAAATATTTTTCGACGGCCGGACTATTTTATAGACGAGCTTAATTTCACGACGCCCGGATATTTCAAAAAGCTGGCGAAGACTCTGCCCGCATGTAGGGAGATGAGGATTTACCATCTCTGTAATCCTCCGTTCGCGTGGCTATCGGGTCGCTATTACACGCGTGGCCTGGCGCTCCTGACCGGAGCTGATTCCAAATACAAAAGACTGACGGCGCGCGAGGTCAACATCTTTCGTAACATACGCAGATTTCCTGGACGAGTGCGCTACGGTCTGCATCTGGCGGGAAAGATGCTCAGCTTTTCTTTGATGGGCATGGCTTTGAATCTGCTCAGCTACGTCGGCCTGTCACCGGCTTTCAACGTGATATGTTCTAAGCGCTCATCTGCGGAACGGGATGCAGCGCAATAGACAAGCGGTTTCATCCGTTTGAGTTTTCATCGGGCAGATGAGTTAGAGCAAATTTCAATTGAGAAAAAGAGATTCACTACAGAATCACAGAGAGCACAGAGGGAGCACAGAGAGTTGTAGAGACTCAAACCTCCGTGCTTCCTCCGTGTCCTCTGTGTCTCTGTGGTGAGCAGTAATGTTCCTTACCTTCAACTGAAAACGGATATAAAAGAGTATCTCAAATTATGTGTGGTATCGGCGGCGTCTTCGGACATCGTGATGTAGAGACGGTCAATCGCATGGTCTCGACGCTTTTGCATCGAGGGCCGGACGATGGCTACGTCGTGGCGGGCGCGGATTTTACGCTCGGCGCGCGGCGCTTGAGCATCGTCGGCGTCGAAGACGGACGACAGCCGCTCTCGAATGAGAGCGGCGATGTGTGGGCGGCGCAAAACGGCGAGCTTTATAACTATCCGCAGGTCAGACGCGAGCTTCTCGCCGCAGGTCATCAACTGCACACGCATTGCGATACGGAGATTCTGCCGCACCTCTATGAGGATTACGGTATACGTCTTCCCGAACATATCGACGGCATGTTCGCCGTCGCCGTGTGGGACGAGACCAATGGCGTAGGACTCCTGGCGCGCGACCGCACGGGCAAGAAGCCGCTCTATTATTATCGTCAGAAGGGCGCGCTCTATTTCGCTTCCGAGATCAAGGCGTTGTTAGAAGTCCCAGGCTTCGAGCGACGCATCAACATGGAAGCTCTGCACCATTTCCTGAGCTTCAAGCACGTGCCCTGCCCGCTGACGATCTTTGAGGGCATACACATGCTGCCTCCCGCGCACAT
>DATLMN010000082.1:0-27019 GCA_035537255.1 Pyrinomonadaceae bacterium
AGGCAAGAAGGTCAAGCTCTCGGATTTTCGTGGCAAGCAGAATGTTGTGCTGGCGTTTTATCCGCTGGCGTGGACGCCCGTGTGAACGGCGCAGATGCCTGCGTACGAGGCCGACCTCGAACGCTTCAAAGGCTATGATGCTCAGGTTCTGGGCATCTCTGTGGACAGCGTCCCGTGCAACACGGCCTGGGCCAAGAGCCTCGGCAACTTGTCATACGATCTGTTGAGCGATTTTCACCCGAAGGGTGAAGCGGCCAAAGCTTACGGCGCGTGGCGCGAAGCGGACGGAATCTCGGAGCGCGCGCTCTTTATCGTCGACAAGGAGGGTCGGATCGCTTACGTTGACATACACAACATCGCCGACCAGCCTGATAACGAAGACCTGTTTGAAGTGCTACGCAAGTTGTAGGGCGAGCGCTGAAGGTAAGCAAACCTGAGAACGGAAGCGGGCTGATGCCGTGGATGCTTTTGAGGAAGCCGCTGCACGGCGCTTCAGCCCGCCTCACGTTTAGGAAACTTTTTTATGACGATGTCAAGAAAATGCGTGCCGTTCACGCCCTTTGATCGCACGCTTGAGAAAAGCACCATCGCGATTGTCACGGCGGGCGGCGTGCATCTCAAAGATCAAGAGCCTTTTAATATCGCGGACGAGCTTGGCGACCTCGGCTACCGCGAGATTCCGCAGGATGTCGAGGCAGATCAGTTGATGGTCACGCATCATCATTACGATCACTCGGACGCGGACGCGGACATCAACGTCGTCTTTCCCATCGACGTGCTGCGCGATCTCGAACGCGAAGGCGTAATCGGCGGCATCGCCAAAAAACATATCGGCTACATGGGTTACACCATGCAGTTGAAGGCTATGTACGAGGGGACTGCGCACGAGATCGCTAACGAGATTGATAAGGGGTCGCGCGCCGACGCGGTCGTCCTGACGGGCGGTTGACCGAACGTCTGTCACCGCACGGTCGTGGCGGTTCAGCGCGAGATTGAGCTGCGAGGCATTCCGACGGTCCTGATTACGGTCAGCCCGGAAGTCTCTGCGCAGATGCGACCGCCACGCGCGCTCTATCCCAAGGGCTTTAAGATCGGCAACAGTCTGGGGCGACCCCACATGCGCGAGCTGCAACGCACTGTGCTGCGCGACGCGCTCGTGCTTTTAACGGAGAATACGCGGCCGGGCTCCGTCGTCACACGCGAATACCCTGAATACGGCGAGCAATACGAGCCGCCACGCGTTAAGGGCTAAAAGCAGTGACAAGTGACGAGTGACAAGCCTGGACAAGAACTTAAGTTTTATCTCGTCACTCATCACTTGTCGCTCGTCACTTGTCACTGAATTTTTATGTACAAAACAATCGGGATTGTAACGGGGGGCGGAGACGCGCCCGGTTTGAATGCGGTCATACGCGCGGCGGTCAAGACGGCCATCGGCGAGTATGGCATGCGCGTGATCGGCATCGAGGACAGCTTCGAGGGATTGCTCGAACAGGGCGCGACGCGGGAGTTGAAGGCGGCGGACGTGCGCGGCCTTCTTCCTCGCGGCGGAACTATCCTGGGGACGCGCAATCGTGGCCGCTTCGTCGAGCGCGACCAGCAGGGCGAGGCCAGACAACCGGAAGAGATTTATCGCGAGGCGCTCAAGAATCTGGAACGCTTAGGTATTGACGCGCTCGTCGTGCTCGGCGGTGAAGGCACGCTCGCCATCGCAGCGGAGTTCGACCGGCTGGGATTCCCGGTGGTCGGAGTGCCGAAAACTATTGATAATGATCTGGCCTGCACGGAGTTGACCTTCGGTTTCGTCACGGCGCTGGACATCGCGACCGAAGCGATTGACCGTCTGCATACGACAGCCGAATCGCATGACCGCGTGATGATTCTCGAAGTGATGGGCAGGCACACTGGCTGGATCGCTCTTCATTCGGGAATCTCCGGCGGTGCGGACGTGATTCTGATTCCTGAAATCCCTTTCTCTATGGAATCGGTGGCAACCAAAATTCGCGAGCGCGAGGCTTGCGGCTCGCAGTTCAGTATCATCGTCGCCGCCGAAGGCGCGCTGGAAGCGGGCGGCGAAGCAATCTACCAGGATCAGGGCGACAAATCTCGCCCGGCGCGTCTGGGCGGCGTGGGCAACTACTGTCGCACATCGCTTGAGGAATTGACGGGAAAGGAGACGCGCTGCGTCGTGCTGGGCCATTTGCAGCGCGGTGGAAGCCCGAACGCTTTTGACAGGATGCTGGCGACCAACTTCGGGGCGTGCGCCGTGCGCGCTCTGGCGGAGGGTCAGCGCGGCGTGATGGTCGCGCTTCAGGCGGCAGATATTGTCAGAGTCCCGCTGACAGAGGCCATTGCCAATATCAAAACCGTTCCGCCCGCGAGCCAGTTGGTGCATACGGCGCGCGCCACTGGTATCTCGTTCGGCGCACCCGACGAAGCCGCTCATCATGCCTTCAGTGAGCGCACGCCTTGTACTTAAGTGGCGATCAGCACTCCTTGCTTTTTGAAAGGAACGCTGTACCGGATGGCTCTTGGCGGCGAAAACGCTAGGTGACAGGGCGGGCGTTATTCTTAAATTTTGTAGCCCTGCCGGAAAAGAACCCTTTCACAGAAGCGCCGGGGCGTTTATAATCCGAGCACACACGCAGAGCCCCCAGAATCTTTTGACAGGCCTTGCGGAAGATGAGGAAAAGTTGACACAAGAGATCAAGCAACGCCTTGAGGCGGAACTGGACGAGCTGGAATCCGAGCTGCGCGTGCATCTGCCCAAGGAGATCAAGCGCGCTCTGGAGTTTGGCGACCTGCGCGAGAACGCCGAATACCGCGCCGCGCTCGACCGCCAGAATGTGGTCAAGGCGCGTATCAGCCAGTTGCGCCAGCGCTTAAGCGAAATATCCTCTATAGATATATCCAAAGTGCCACACGACCGTGCGGCTTACGGCTCGACGCTCGTCCTCTACGACCCTGAGCGGGAGGAAGAGTTGACCTACAGGCTGGTGACGGCCGAAGAGAGCGACCCGCAGGGCGGTTTGATCTCGACCACCTCGCCCGTCGGTCGCAGCCTGATGGGTAAAGAAGAGGGCGACGAAGTGACCGTGCGCACTCCCGCTGGCGCGCGCCGCTTCGAGATCAAGCGCCTCATGACCGTTCACGACGAACTCAAAGACTCCGGCGCTGAATAATCCGGCACAGGACGCGCGCTTTTGTGCTTCTTGCGCCGTCTCATAATCCTTGACAAGTTCTTCTGCGCCTCCCTATGATGCTGTGTTTGAATACGGGCTGGCCGGATGCTGGGGCAATCGGCGGCCCGTCTGTTATAGCGGAGCAAGGATAAAAGGTGTTTGGGGCGAGCATCGGTCGTGGGGCGCAGCGCATTATCAGTGCGATGGTGCGTTGGCTTGCTTACGGCGGCATCAACCCGAACTTTCTCACGGTCGCAGGCGTCGCCATCAACATCGGCTGCGGTCTGCTCTTCGGGTTCGGCTATTTCTTCTGGGGCGGCATTATCCTGATCGTCGCCAATCTCTTTGACATGCTGGACGGGCAGGTGGCGCGCCTTTCCGGGCGCGTGACGCGCTTTGGCGGATTCCTGGATTCCTCGCTGGATCGTCTCTCCGATATGGTGATCTTCGTCGGATTGATGGTCTTTTACGCACGCGATACGCAATTTCATTCCACGCTTAACGTCTTTCTGGCCGGTGCGGCGCTGATGGGCTCTGTGATGGTCAGCTACACGAGCGCGCGCGCAGAGAGCCTGATACCCAAATGCGATGTCGGTTTCCTGCGTCGACCCGAACGCGTGGTGCTGCTGATAATCGGCGCTTTGACGACGCATCCGGGCTCGCAGAACCTGTTTACAAACCGCATGCCCGCAGTGCTCTGGATTCTGGCGGTCGGCTCTTACTGGACGTTTGCGCATCGCATGTATCACACCTGGCTTGAAGTAAATAAAGCTGACGCGGCGCGCCTGAAGTCGGCAGCCCCTGAGCCCCCGGCGGCATCTAATGCCGGGCCTACGGCTGAGCGCAGGCCCGAGCCGGGATTGGTGCGCTAGCGGACGGTTCGCTTCCGGGCCGACATGAGAGATTCTCTATCGGCGCGATTTTTTAGGTTTCCCCATTCGAGTATTCGAGGTAAACGACATTGACTGTCTGCCCCTGTTGCGGTTCTAAATTTGAAGGTGATCTACGCGAGGGCTGCGTCTCCTGCGGCGCGCAGGCGGTGGGCGAACCCCTCGCCCGCCCGGAAATAGAGCTGCCCTCCTACGGGCGCGCCCTGCTGGTCACGGCGGTTGGCCTGCTCCTGCTTTTCGCCTTCGCCCTGAGCACCGTCTTCGCCCTCTTTGAACAATCATCTCTGACCATAGGCTTCTGGCCGCTCGTCTCTGCTGCCGAGACTGCGGCGTGGCGTCTGAAAGCGACGGCGCTGCCCTTCGCTCTCTGTTCTTTGTGGGCGGGCTGGATGATCTACGCGAGTATTCGTCGAGAGCGAACGCGCTTTATGGGGCAGGATATGGCGCGCATGGGGCTGGCCTCTATGGCGCTGGTCGTCCTGATGATCGCGACCTTTATCGGCGTCACAGTGCCGGAGCGATTGCGCCAGCGCCAGCGCGGCATACAGGCGGGGATAGAGGCGCAGGGCTACACGCTGCAAAGAGCTTTCCTGGAATACCGCGCGCGTTACAAGACCTATCCGACGACGATGAAGGATTTGCAGGATGGTCTACCAGACGCGGACGGCTCTATCGCCGTCGCGCTCTCCAACATCGACCCGAACACTTATAAGCCGAGCGCCAATCTGGCAGATGCTTCGCCGCCAAAGCCTGAGCGTCTTCGCGGCGTAGCCATCCGTCGCGCCTCTATCAACAGCCGTACGGACGATTCGGTCAACGAGAGATTCTCTTTCACCAACTACGAAGTACGCTTGCCGGGCGAGGACAAGACGCCCAACACGGATGACGATTGGCTGATGAAAGATGGCGTCTTTGTCAGGCCAACCAGAGCGGGACAGACCAGCGCTGACTCGCCCTCTGTTGAAACCACACCGTAACTTTAGCGCCTCCTATGCCATTTCTAGATCATTTCCGGCGTAAGAAAATTGATCCGGAGGTGGCACGGCGCGCTCGCCTTCTACGCACGGGCCGCATCGCCGAGGGAACCATCGTGGACATCGGCGAAGAGACGGCGTCCGGCGCTTTCACACATATCTTCTATCGCTATAATATCAGCGGCGTTGATTACGAATCATCGCAGACGCTAAACCTTGAGCAGCAGCAGCGCCAGACAGAGTATGCGCCCGGCGCACGTATTACCGTGCGCTACGACCCGCATCAGCCAGGCAATTCTGTAGTGGTTTAAAAAGTTATCAGTTATCAGTTTTGAGTTTCCAGTTTTCAGCTACAGACAACTTGCTTTTACTGAAAACTAAAAACTGATAACTGATTACTTGTCGCTTCTTTATGTTTCGTAAAATCCTGATCGCCAATCGAGGTGAGATCGCCGTGCGCGTGATCCGCGCGTGTCGTGATCTGCAAATCTCGCCCGTCGCCGTCTTCTCCGAAGCGGACGCTGACGCGCTGCACATTCGTCTCTCAGACGAGGCTTACTTGATTGGGCCTGCACCGTCGGTGGAAAGTTATCTGAACATTGAGCGTATTATCGAGGCGGCGATTCGATCAGGAGCAGAAGCGGTTCATCCGGGCTACGGTTTTCTGGCCGAGAATGCCGAGTTTGCGCGCGCCGTCGCGCGGGCCGGTCTCAAGTTTATTGGCCCAACACCGGAGGCTATGGAGCTGATGGGCTCGAAGACGAGCGCGCGCCGTGTCGCCACCGAAGCAGGCGTCGCGGTTGTGCCCGGCACGACAGAGCCGCTCAAATCAATCGAAGATGCGCGCGAGACGGCGGCGCGCATTGGCTATCCCGTGATGCTCAAGGCTTCTGCGGGCGGCGGCGGCAAAGGGATGCGGCTTGTGCTCTCGGAAACAGAACTGCGTTCCGCTTTCGAGACGGCGCAGTCGGAGGCCGCCGCAGCCTTCGGTGATCGAGAGATTTATCTGGAAAAAGCCATCGAGCGCCCGCGTCATATAGAGATACAGGTCTTCGCAGACAGCCAGGGCTCTGTCGTTCATCTGGGCGAGCGCGAATGTTCCATCCAGCGCCGCCACCAAAAAGTGATAGAGGAATGTCCCTCGCCGATCAACGATGCGGAACTGAGAGAGCGCATGGGCCAAGCGGCGACGCTTGTGGCGCGCGCCGTCGGCTACGTGGGCGCGGGCACTGTGGAATGCTTGGTGAGCGATGCGACGCGCGATTTCTATTTTCTTGAGATGAACACGCGGCTTCAGGTCGAGCATCCTGTGACGGAGATGGTCACAGGGATTGACCTTGTGCGCGAGCAGATCACCGTCGCCGCAGGAGCGCCGCTTTCATTCTCGCAGTCGGACATCAACTGGCACGGTCACGCCATAGAGTGCCGCGTCTATGCCGAAGACCCAGAGCAAAACTTTCTTCCCGCGCCCGGACACATACATTCTTTGCGCGTGCCCGCTGGCCCAAGCGTACGCGACGACGGCGGCATCACGGCCAACATGGAAGTCTCCATCTATTATGACCCGATGATCTCCAAGCTCGCCGCATGGGGACGCACGCGCGCCGAAGCGATTGATCGTCTGCGCCGCGCACTGGATGAATACTCCGTCGGCGGCATCAAGACTACTCTTCCCTTCTTTCGCGAGATCGTCCGCGACGCGGAATTTATCGAAGGCCGTCTCGATACTGGTTTCATAGAGCGTTTCTTCGCGCGCCGCGCCGAGAGATTACAAAACGCGCCAGCAACTGAGACGAACGAAGCCGAGACGCGGCGGCGCGACATGGCATTGATCGCTGCGGCGCTCGATTACGCGCAGATGCAGAAAGAGAGTTCCCGGAATCACAGCCCCGCCGAGCGTGAACGTAGCCAGTGGCGGCAAGCCGGACGCGCCGCGCTGCTCCGCTCAAGGGACATTTGAAAAGTATAGGGAATAAGAGGCGCAAAAAAGAAATTAACAGGGATGGACAGGATATGCAGGATAAAAGCAAAGCTCATTGAAGAGACTTGAGCTTTTAAATTTCAGACTCAAGCTTCATGCTTTCATCCTGTTTTTATCCTGCTTATCCTGTCCATCCTGTTTGAATCCGCTTTGAATCTGATGAAACTAACGGCCCTGATCGAAAACGAAAAGCACGCGATCTCAGTTGAGCGCGAAGGCAGCCGCCTTGTCGCAGATGTTGACGGTCGCTGCGTTGAGCTTACGGTGCGCGAGCCTGAAGACGGCGTCTATCTTTTAATCAGCGACGGATTGGTTTACGAATGCCGCGTTACTAGAGAAGGCTTGAAGGCTGAACAGTGTCACGTTGATACCGGCAACCACGCTTACGATATTACTTTGATTGACCCGAAGCGCCTTCGTGCGGGGCAGAGCGCGGGCGCTCAAGCTGACGGCACGGCGCAGATCGTCGCGCCTATGCCGGGCAAGGTCGTGCGCGTGCTCGTCGAGCAGGGCGCTAACGTGGAAGCGGGACAAGGCATCGTCGTCGTCGAAGCGATGAAGATGCAGAACGAAATGAAGTCGCCGCGCGCGGGCCGCGTCACAGAGCTACACGCCAAGGCTGGCGCAACCGTCAACACCGGCGACGTGCTGGCAGTCATCGAATAAAGAGACGAGGGACAGAAAGGATGAAGGATGAAATAAGAGATCACAATGCTTCTGCCTTTCATGCTCGTACCCTTTCTCCCGATGAGCTGCGCATTCTGTTATGGGACATTGATGGGACGCTGATTCGCTCTACTCGCGCGGGGATTTTTAAGGACTACACGGCTCCGGCGATTGCCGGTATCTTCGGCACGGCGGGAAGGCTCGCGGAGATGAGCGTGTCCGGCATGACAGACCTTCAGATCGTGGGCGAAGCGTTGCGTGACGAGGGCTTCACGCCAGAGCAGATACGCGAGAGGCTGGACGACCTGCGCACGCTCTACATGCGCGAGATGGAGCGCATCACCACAGCCGAAGATAATACGTTCTATCTATTGCCGGGCGTGCGCGAAATCCTCGAAGCTGTGAAGAGTCACACGCGTTACAGGTCTGCGCTTTTGACTGGCAACCTCGAACCGGCCGCGCACTTGAAGATGCGGCTCGTCGGTCTCTCACACTTTTTTCAGATGCCCGGAGCATTCGGCGAAGACTCGCACGACCGCCGCGATCTGCCAGCGCTCGCGCGTGAGCGCATCAGCCGCCACTTGGGCTTTGAGCTACGCCCGCAACAACTGATCGTCATCGGCGATACGCCCAACGACATCGCCTGCGCCAAACACTACGGCGCGCGCGCCGTCGCCGTCGCCACCGGTCGCCTTTACACGGCAGAAGACCTGCTCCCTCACGAACCGGACGCGCTTCTGGATGATTTGTCGGACACCGCGCTCGTGCTGCGAACGTTTGACGGGTTGTGAATTAAAAACGGCTTGAGCGTCAGAGCTTTGCTTGCGCGCTCTTAAGAACGCTGAAAGCCTTTGATGATGTCGCGCGTGGCGAGGCGCAGGACGACCGGACGGCCCGTTGGGCCTGTGGTGGGCGAAGAGGTCTTGAGCAGGCGATCTATGAGCCAGCTCATTTTCTCCGTCGAGAGCGGCGTGTTACTTTGAATGGCCGCGCGCTTGGCGAGCGCCGCCGCGATACGCTCGCTCAAAGCAGTGCGAGCCGAGCCGCGCTTCTCCGCATCAACTGTATCTAAGACTTCCGCGAGCATGTTGCGCGCCTCGGTCGCAGGCAAATCGGCAGGCACGGCCTTGATTGCGACCGTGCGACCGGAGAGACGCATCAGACCGAATCCGTATGCTTCCAACTCTGCGGCGACGATGTCGAACGTGGCGGCCTGCGCCGGTGTCAGGTCAAAGGTTTCGGGCATCAGCAGATTCTGCGATTCGACAGGGCGCGAGGCTTCCCTGTGATGATATTGATCGTAAAGTATACGCTCGTGCGCGACGTGCTGATCGATCAGCAATAGCCCTTCACCGTCGGTCGCGATGATAAAGGAATCTTCAAGCTGTCCGAGCGGGCGAATATTTGCGGACAAAGACTCGACGGGAACTTCGCGCACCAGTCCCGCGATGGAACTCACTGGCGGAAACGCGTCGCTGACAGTATCTGAAGAGAGATCACTTGGCGGCAGCTTACCTGCGCTTTCGTCCGTGCTTTCCAGTCCTGCATCCACACTGACCGGCGCTGTAGGCCGTATCCTCTGGACGCCGCCGTGGATTTTTTCCGTCGCTTCGACGGTTGAGCTTTCCGTGCGCTCCGGCAGTTCGTGTCGAGAGGGCGAATGAGTTTCATCTATCGCCTTATCAACTTGATCAAGCGAGGCTGACGTGTCTCGCTCCTGCGCGGAGAACTCGATGGCGCTCTGCTCTGGCCTCGGTGGTATCCTCAGATGAGAGGCGGGTCTCGTCGCTCTCTCGTTCTCGCCCTCACGTACCATTTCGCCAAGCTGTGGATGTGGCGGCGGCGCGCTCGCTGAGTCCGCGCCTGTGTGCGACGAGGTCTCGTTCTCTTCTTTAGTATCCTCTGCGGCTGCCTCTTGTGCCGACGCTTCACGCTCTTTCAGAGCAGTGCTGGCGCGCACGTAGCCTGCGCTGGCGAGCGTGGCGCGCACTGCTTCGCGCACTGCATCGGCGACCGCAGCGGCGCGTCGAAAACGGACTTCGGTTTTGGCCGGGTGAACATTGACATCCACCTCTTCGAGCGGAACTTCCAAAAAGAGTAGCGCCGCCGGAAAGACGCCCTGCGGGAGGATTGCGCGATAGCCTTCCGATAGTGCGCGCCCGATCAGTTGATCGCGCACAAAGCGTCCGTTGATAAAGAGGTATTGCGCATCGCGCGAGGTACGACGTTCACGCGGGGCTGAGACGAAGCCGCGCACACGCGCCACTTGCTGCTGCTCCTGCGGCCCGCCTGCAATATCAAGCAGATTGGCGATAAATTCCTCGCCGAAGATTTGATAGGCGCGCTCGCGCAAATCCGCTGCGGGCGCGGCGCGCAGAGTCTCGCGTCCGTTGTTGGTCAAGGTGAAGGCGATCTCAGGATGCGCGAGCGCGTAATGCGTCACCAGATTCATCAGGTGAAAACTTTCGGTCGCCTCGGAGCGCAGAAATTTTCGGCGTGCCGGAACATTAAAGAAGAGGTCGCGCACAGTGATGGTCGTCCCCACGGGGTGCGCCGCCGCCTTCACGTCGCGAATTCGTCCGCCCTCGATCAGGACGCGCGTGGCTTCCGTTTCCGTCTCAATCTTCGTCACCAGCTCGACGCGCGCGACAGACGCGATTGAGGCTAAGGCTTCGCCGCGAAATCCGAGCGTGCCTATGCGGAAGAGGTCTTCTGCACGTCTGATCTTTGAGGTCGCGTGACGCTCGAAGGCCAGCAGCGCATCGTCGCGCGTCATCCCCTCGCCGTCATCCGTGACGCGAAGCAATCGTCGTCCGCCCGCTTCCGAATCAACCTGTATGCGGTGTGCGCCAGCATCTATGGCATTCTCGACCAGCTCTTTGGCGACACTGGCCGGACGCTCGACGACCTCGCCCGCCGCGATCTGGTTGGCCAACTGATCCGAGAGAACGTGGATTTTGGACATGACACTCAGGACTCAGAACTCAGGACTCAGAACTCAGAAGAAAGACGACGATTTTTATTCTGAATTCTGAGTCCTGAGTTCTGAATTCTTAAAGGTAAACTATCTGGTGATCTGAAGAGCCCAGGTTGATCGCATCGTAAATCCACTGGATGACGTAGCGGCCATGACGAGCGACGAAGGATGTGATGTTGATGTGGCGCTCCTGTAGGGCCTTGTGTGGATAGAGCGCGGCCAGAGCGCGTTCAAGCTGGCGATGGGCTGCGCGGTCGCGCTGCATCTGCGCGCGATGAAAGCGCGTGCGCAAGCCTTCGAGCTGGTAGTTGATCTTGCGGCGGCCCGTCTCAAGGGCGTCGGCGAGAGTCGGATCAACCTCTCTGAGCTTCTCCTGCAAGGCATCCAGCTCGCGCTTGACGGACTCTTCCGTCTGATTGAATGTAGCGGCAGTCTCCGCGCCCAGATGCTCTTCGACGACGCGCGCGATCACGCCGTCCAGCCCCTCGAACAGGTCTGTCAGGTGCAGGCCGTAGCGTTCGAGTGTGCGTGTGGTGCGGCGCTCGACCACAGTCATGCTGGCGCGCGGGAGGATGACGGTCGCGGGCCGATCAAGCACGCGATAGACTTCGGCGGTCTGCGCGAAGTAAGCGATCTCGGCAGCGCCGCCAAAGTAAGCGATGGTCGGCAGCAGGTAATCCTGCACGACTGCGCGCAGCGTGACGTTCGGGCTAAAGCGTTCGGGATCGCGCGCAGCCCACTCCGCCAACTTCGTTGACGTGTACTCGCTGCCCGGTATCGTCTTGGCCTGATAAAGTCCTTCGGGGTTTCGCACCATCGCATGACGCGCGCCGTCTTCCGTGTGCAGAAAGAGCGGAAACGAATTGGCGTTGGCGAGCACCTGCGCATGATAACCGGCTTCTTCCAACTCGCGGCTGCGCGTCTCGATTGCCGTGGCGATCTCCGGCGCACGCCTCGCGGCTTCGCTGTAAAGCGGAGCGGCCAACTCTTTTAATCTTCGATCAAGCGGATCGAGCAGCACCAGACCGTAACGCCCTATGAGCTTTGTTAGCATGCGCGCGAAAGCTTCGCCGAATCTGCGACCGGGCGACCAGGCATCGCGCACAAGGGTCGAGACATCCGCTGTGAACTCCGTCTCCGGCAAAATCTCAAGCAGGCGTTTGATCGTCGCTTCGACAGACTCGTCGAGCGTGACGCTCCCTACAGGTGTGCCTTCGCGGTGCAGGCTGGCTGGAACTTCTACGCTCGCCAGACGACAATCGCAGCCGATAAATTCTGCGGTCGCGACCTCCGCGAAATCGTGATCTTCCGTGGCAATCCAGAACACAGGCACGGCGGCAGTGCCGCGCTGCGCCAGGCAACCGGCCAGTTTTACCGCCGAGAGCGCTTTATAGATCGTATAGAGCGGGCCCGTAAACAATCCTGCTTGCTGGCCGGAGACGACAGCGACGGTATCCTGCTCGCGCAGGCGCGCGATGTTCGAGAGCGTCTCAGGACTTGCGCCCCAACTGCGATTCATCTCTTCGAGCGTATCGCAGAGCACTGCGCGATCTGTCTTGTAGGCGGAGAGGACTTCACCTACACGCTCAGGCAATTCGTGATGAAAGCGTACGGCTGAAGGATAAAAGCGGCGCAGGCTGACGGGGTCTTTCAGATAATCAAGGAAAAGGCGTGACTGATTTGGAATACGGTCGAAGGGCAAAGACTCTACGCGCAATCCTGCTTCTTCGGGCGTGCTGTAACATGCTGCTTCCGTAGTGCTCACGACTTTGTTGCTCCTGCCAGCCGGGATTGCGTCCAAGCAGTCTGCTCTTCCTCTCTCGCAGAGGCGGCGTCTTTAAGAAGAAGCGTGATCTCTTCAACAGCCTCGCTGCCGGGCTTGCGAAGCGGTGCGCGCACGCTGCCGCCTTCGTAGCCGATTATATCCATCGCTGCCTTGAGGCCGCCAATACCATAACGCGTCGTGACGGCGCGCGCCAGTGGCGTCAGCCTTCGCTGCAAACGGAGCGCCCGCTCGTACTCTCTGGCTTCGACCGCCTCGTAGATAGCGACGGACAGTTCTGCCGCCGCGCAGCCGACCGCCAGAATAGCCCCACGCGCGCCCACCGAGAGCGCCGCATAGAGCAAAGGGCCATTACCCGTCAGCACTGCAAAATCAAGGGGTACGCATCTCAGCGTCTCCGCTAGATTGACCAGATCGCTTGAGCTGTCCTTGATGCCGATGATATTTTCGTGCTCGCTCAAACGCGCGACGGTCTCTGGCGCAAGCGCGATGCCCGTCAAGTCCGGCATGCTGTAAAGAATAACCGGCACAGTGGCAGCATCAGCGACCGCCAGGTAATGAGCGACGAGCGCTTCATGCGTCATCGCTTTGCGATAAAAGTGTGGCGTGATGACGAGCAACGCTTGAGCGCCAGCCTCTGTGAAGCGTCGCACCTCATTGATCGTCGTCCGTGTGCTGGCCTGTCCCGCGCCGACGATCAAGGACAGATGCTCAGGCACACTCTCGCGGGCCGCTTCGATCACCGCCAGGCATTCGCTCTCGTCCAGATGCACGCGCTCGCCCGTCGAGCCCAGCGCAACATAGCCGCGCACTCCCGTCCCGTTCCACTTCTCAATATTCCGGCCGAGCGCGGGTGCGTTCACGTCGCCTGTGGAATCGAAAGGAGTCGGAAACGGAAGGAGAATACCGCGCAGGTTTTCCGTCAAACGGGCGCTTCCGGAAATCTTTCTGTTTGTCTCGCTATGCTGATTCAAGGTGAAGCATTATAGCTACCGAATTAAAGAAGGCGCAATGACGGCTTGAGGCCGGGCGTGTTTTTAGCCAGCCCGAGAGGAATCGTTGAAACGGGTGGACGCTCAGGCGGCTTGACTGACCGGACGACCGTCGTCATCAGGCGGGACGATGCGGAGGAGCGCAAGCCGAGCTTATGATATTTATCCCTTGCCTTTCGTTAACGAAAAAGGTCTCTCACGCCGATTGAAAAGAAGAAGGTTCCATGACCTTCGTCTGGGCCGGGCCTGACATTCCAGGCATATCCGGCGGTGAAGTGCGCCACGCTTGCCAGCTCAAACCGGAGTCCTAAACCCGGCCCGTAACGCATTCCTCCTAATCCGGCACGCTCGCGGCTAATTCTTGCCGCATCGAACACGATGACGGGGCTGACCGAGTAGATGTTGACATCGTTAAAGAGCGTGTTCAGCGTTCGCCGCGTAAAGGCCATGCTTGCTGTTGCCATGCTCGCCGCTTTGACCTGATCTATCTGCCCGAATTCACTCTCCATAGACGCGCGAACGCCGTCCAACGCAGTCGCAGCCGTCGTGATGGAGGCATCTCCGCCAAGCTCCGTGGTCAGCCCCTGCACGCTCGTCATAACTTTCGCCAGCCGGTTCTCGCCTTCATCTTCAGAGGGGGAGAGCAGGGCTCGAACGTTGCCGTACTGCTGCCCGACATCTACAGGATTGGCTGCGCTGTTGGCCCTTCTGATGGCGGTAGTGATAGCCCGCAAAGTCATCTTGAACTTCGTTTCAGCCTGTCCGGGGTGCGCTTGCTGAGAGTTTGTGACCGCCATTTGCAGATCGGTCAACGCCGTATTGACCCTCGGAAGAAGGTTCGTCACTATTGTTTGATAGTGCGGGTCCTTGGTCGCGTAAGTATTTTGCAGATTCCCCGTGATGGTATCAAGAGCATCCCCAAGCACCGAATTGAAAGAAGGATCGTCTGTGAGTTCCTGTGGAACCAGAGCCTTTCGCCATACCGTGTACGCTGCCGTCAGGTTATAGCTGAAGAACCGTTCGCCACCGGCCCCGTCGGCGGTGCGATAGAGTCTGCTGCCGGGGATGGCCCGGATCACAGGATTTTCTCGTATCTCCCATATATCGCCGGGAATAAAAAACTGTTCGTTGTTACCGCCGAAGAATCGCTCGGACAAGGGGATCTTACCGGGAACCTGAATCCTCCCGACGGTCAAACGCGATTCCAGATCAAGAATCCGATGGTTGCCAAGCGGATACCAGAATTCGTGCCGGAAATCGCCGATGTGCTTGCGCCAGTCAATGCGCGCCGCCGGGCCAACCGAGCCCAGTTCGAGCCCGTAAGAGAGAGAAAACACGTTGTGCCGCAGACGCGAAGCCATACCGGCGTAGAATTTCAGAGAACCGAACCCGGCGTTGGCGAGCGTGTCGGGCGCAAGCGGCACATTACGAATACTGCTTTGCCGATTTCCTCCCTCCAGCAGCGTGCCAAATCGGAACGTCAGGTTGCCATTGACCAATGGTTTCGACATCCCTGAAAACTGGGCCGTCATGTGCCCGCCCTTGATCTGGCCCGCGCCCGTCGGAAGCGAGTAGTTGTTGTAATCTAGAAGCCATTCTGAATGTGCGAGCCATCCCTCGGAATCCGCCGAGCCGGAGAGCGCGGCGGAAATAGTTTTCATCGTGGAAGAGGCCTGCCCCTCCACAAAGGCCGAGTCGAAGGGAAGACCCCCAAACTGGCCGGGAGTTATTTCAAGCCGCCCGCCCCCGGACAGCTTGTCCGTAGAGTCGTATCCGCCAGCGGGGGTAATGTGAATGGGACTCGCGGTTGGCGCTTTGACCGTCGTCTGTCCGGCAGCGGTCTGCGGAGACTCCCTTTCGGTCACACGGGCTTCCGGCGCGCTGCTTAACACAGGCATGATCTGAGTCGAATAGATGCGATAGACGAGATCAAGCTCTTTGCCTGAGCAGTTCTCGACGCTGACTAACTCCACCCGAAGCTTGACGCGGGCGTCGCTCGTATCCGGTAAAAAATTTACCTTGTCGATGATGTCCAGCGCTTCGCCCGCCACGGCGCTGTAACGAAAGGTCGGGTCTTTAAACAGCTCCTTGATCAATTCCTCCGCGCGCTGCTGTCTTTTACGCACCCACGGCAGAAACTTAAAGGGGTCTTCAATACGAAACTTCCTGATCCTGTATCCCTCTTCCTGAAAATTGATGTCGCTTCGACAGCCGCTCGTCTCCGCCGTATCCGGGACAGCGCGTTGCCCCGTCTCGGCTTGCGCCTTCTTCAACAACATGTGCCGCATCGCGGCTTTGGCCCTTTTCCTCGCCCGGCTCTCGTCAATCCGCTCGAATTCTTTGTTCAATTCCTCGTAGAGTGGGCCCAGTCCGGCGATGGCCTCTGCAATCGCGCGCTGCCCGCCGAGCGCTCTCTCAAGATTCCTCGCACAAGATATGACTTTTGCCAGCCCGCCGTTTTCCGTCACGTCTGTGGTAAAGAGGTTCGCAACAGAGCCGAATCGCACGACCACGTCGGCGGCCTCGACAGCGTTCTTGGCCCTCGTGCCGGCGATCCTGATCGCCTTCAGGCAGTCGTCGAACTCGGCCTCAAATTCCTTGGGTCTCTGCGCTTGCGCGGCCGTGACCGCCGCCCTCAATCTATCCAGCGCACTCTGGATGTCCGGAAGCCGCGCGGCCACGTTGGCATAGTGTTCATCCTGCGTGGTGTAATAATTCTGTAGCTGAGATGTCGCGGTTATCCTGACAGCCTCTTCCGTCTGGCCGAAGCAGACAGGCCCGCTACCAACCAGCAGAGAGAGGACAAAAATTTGCAGTGCCGTGAGCACCGCAGGACTGATGCGCGCAGAGTGGAGGCGTTTGCTTGAATGAGGTCTCATATCTTTCATCCAGGGAAGCGGTGACCGAATTTTGCTCTGAACTAACTTAGCAATCCTTTTAGCAATCCTTTTGGAGATGGTGGAAAATTGCAGGCCAGAGAGCGCTCTTATTTCGAGCGCAGTCGTAAATCTCATTGACGGTTTTGTCGCCAATTAGTGGAGAGGCTCGTTTGCGGGAGCTGGACGGCGGTTATCTTTCATCATTACCCCGTCCAAGCGTGAGCCCTCCGAAATCCTCAACCGCGACGGATGTTGAAAAAAGTTCCGCAGGTGACGTTTGTCAGGCAAGGCCTTTGGCATAGATGCCGGATGCTATTGATCTCCTTAAGCATCTCTCTCTGTGCGCAGCCTCCCCTGGTTAGCCAGGGTGAACGTCACACTTCGCCGTTGTCGCCAAGCCGGTTTACTTCTCGGACTTGAGCGCTGACTAGCAGAGTGTCCGGAGAGGGCCGTGCTCGATGGAAGCGCACGGCCCTCGCGCTGGAAGATTTATCTCTTCTTGAGCGTGTTCTGAACGGTCTCTTTGGCTTCGTCTTCCTCTAGCTCTCCGGCCTTGGCGGCCTTCGCATCGTCGGCTGCCGGCCCTATCGCGTGAGCACTTTGTCCGGGCGTCAAACCCCTCGTAGCCTTTTCCGCTTTGGCATGCAGGTCTTTGACCACCTCGACATCGAGGGTCACTATAGCGTCGCCGAAGGGGTCTGTCTTTTTCTTTCTCTCGAATAATTGGAAATGGATTTTCCAGGTTACGAGGTTGCCCTGCGTATCCTTTTCGAGATCGAAATTCACACGTCGCAGTCCGTTCGAGGTGTTAAGCTCAAAGTGGACTTTGATTTTAACAATCGTCGATCTGGTTGAAGACACAACTGGTTTGGTAGTAGCCACGTGATCGGCCTCCTAATGTGGTTTGAGATGGAGAATGACTCTAAAAGCGCGGAAGAGCCAAGAGAAGGAACAGGAGAACTCGCGCAAAATAGAGCAATTTCAAATACCTTGTCAATGCTTTTTCCAATTTAAGTGGTGGGCCCGTTTCAACTCCGAACATGGCCGTCTATCTGGATAATATCCGTGGCTCATGGGCCCACTAACTGCTCTCTAAACAGGTATGACGTTTTGCCTCAAAACGTTTCATGGGCCAACTCATCATCGATGGCAACCGTTTAGCCCGAACCAAATTCTTGGAGAAAAGTTCATCCCATCGGACGAACTAAAAACCATCACCATCAGACGCGGCTTGCGGGCTTTGTTGTTGCAGGTAGTGATAGCACTGTGCTCTGCATATATTCGATCATCGTCGGGGTCAAAAATTTGTTGACATTCATAATCAAAGTAACTATCTTGCACGCGTCGTCGGCACTCACTTAATCAAGAACAGAAATGGCCATCCCATTGGTTCTTGGTCCAACGCCCGGGTGCAACGTAATCCGGGCCCGAACTTAGCGCTCGTCGCATTCCACAGCCAAATCGCCGCTACCATCGAGCCGGTTTCGGTCTTGACTTTATCGATTAACCCGCGCCGGACTGCTCATCCACTGTGCTGTCTCCCCGAAGACCCTCGCTCGTAATTGGAGTCAAACATGTCAGATCAAGATACCCTCAACCCCCCGTCGCGGGTGAAGCGTCGCAGGCGGTCAACCAAATGCCTCAAGGCAACGTGAAGCCTACGTTCCTGCTCGGCGATCTTCTGCGAGAGATCAACGCGGCGCGTGAAGACCCTGCGCGTGCGCGCCTCTGGCTTTATGAAGTCCTGCTTGAGGAGTACGACAAGCTTGAGCAGCCGCCTTTGCTTGAGGCGGACATCATCGCCATACGCGGAAAGATCGACGCCCTCAACGCCGAATGTCGCGAGAAGGATGACGAAGACGAAATCCAACAATGCGCCGAGAGATACAACGCCGAATTGACTTCGATGATTTACAGGGCGATGCGCGCGGCGCAGGCATCTCAGGCGAAGATCGAGACCGACCGAAAACGTAAGGAGTATGCCACGAAGTATCAGTACCTCGCGGACGAGGATTGGCGGGAAAAGATGGTTGACCGCGCGGTGGTGGCGGAGATTTATGGAACGGTGCAGGACTTGCGCGGGGACTTTGAGCAGGAGCACGCGGAGATTGAAAATAAGGCGGAGCGCAAAGCGATAGTCGAGCAGAAAGTCCTCGAAAGGCTTGTAAAAATAGCCGAGTATAGTGACAAGAAACAAAAAGAGAGACGCGCAACTGCCCGGCGCGAGGCCAAAGATGACGAAGACGAGGGTGATATTGATGGAGATGATGGCGGCGCGAAACTTTCGCACGACGGCATCGGTTCGGCCAGAGCGGAGAAGGTTGTGGGTCGCGGATTGCGCTCGGCATTATGTCTGTCGGGCGGCGGCATACGCAGCGCCACTTTTAATCTTGGCATCCTACAGGGACTCGCGCGCCACGGACTCCTGGAGAATTTTACTTATCTGTCGACGGTCTCCGGCGGCGGCTTTATCGGAAGCTGGCTGACGGCCTGGATGCATCGCAGAGGGACGCGCGAAGTCATCAGGGATTTGAAGAGGCCGCCCAGGTCTCCGATTGATCCTGACCCGAAGCCCATCTCGCACCTGCGCACCTACAGCAATTACCTGAGCCCTAAAGTTGGACTGATGAGCGCCGATACCTGGACGCTGATAGCAACGCTGTCGCGCAATCTGGTGATGACTTGGCTAGTCTTTATTCCGGCCTTGATGGCCTTTCTGATGATCCCCAGAATGTGGGCGGCATTTATCCTCAGACCATCGCTGGCGATAAATCAGGACGGGTCTTTGAGCCTGTGGATCGGAAGCATCGCCTCGATCATCGCCCTCTCCTACATCGGTCTTAGTCTTCCGAGCACGGGCACGCGTAACGACCGCTTGAAGTATTTCCTGCTCTGGTGTCTGTTGCCGCTGGTCGTCGCGTCCGCTTCGCTGTCGATCTACTGGGTTCGTTTAAGGTCCGACATCAGGGGCTCGCTGGGACTAAAAGATTTTATCTTTTATCAATTGATCATCATCGTCATTCCGTGGCTTGTCTGTTTCGTAGCACATCTGTTGAGGGCTAAATGGCGTGGACTCCCTGGGAATACTCTGGCGTTAAATATCATTAAGTATCTAGTCATGGTCTTGATCGGCACAATCATGGTCGGACTCGCGCAGGGTGTGTCCGGCTTTTTGATGTGGTTTATGGCGACCAAAGTATTCGCCTTCAATACGGAAGCCACGCGCCTGTACGCTGCCTTTGCCGTGCCGCTGATCATGTTGTTGTTCGTGTGGGCTGGCACTCTGATCGCGGGCTTTACCAGTCGCTTTACGGAGGATGCAGATCAGGAGTGGTGGGCGCGCGCAGGGGCCTGGCTCTTTATAGTGATGTTCAGTTGGACTGCCATCACTCTCCTGGTGCTCTACGGCCCTTCACTGTTAACGACGACGATTTACAAACTGCAACACTGGCAGGAATCCGACTGGACGCCCGCAGACATTATCAAGCTGGCTACGGCGGTCGGCGCTGTCATCTCCGGCATTATCACTCTCGCGGGCGGGTTCAGCGCAAAGACTCCCGCCAATGAACGTGAAGCGCAAAAAGCAGGCTTGATGGGGAAAGTGCTGCCGTTGGTGACGAGCATCGCGGCGGTCATCTTTTTCGCTTTTATCATTGTGCTGATCGCGTTTGCTACCAACTGGCTGCTCACGTACGCGACGAACGGACTGCTGGCGCTTGGGCCCATTCGACGGCTCAATCAATGGGTTTGTCCTTTGATCGGTTACTGTTCGCCGGTGCTGGCCAATGCGCCTCTGGATCATAGGTCTATAATCTTGCAGTCAACCTTCGGGCTGCTGTTTCTGGTGACGCTGGCAATCTCGCTGGCCGCGCTGCTTCTAGGCTGGTTGATCAGCTCCAACAAATTTTCTCTCCATTACATGTGGCGCAATCGACTGATACGCGCCTATCTGGCCGCCTCCGATGAGGATAGAAACCCCAACCTGTTCACGGCATTTGACGAGGATGACAACGTCCACATGCACGAGTTACAGGTCGAGCAGTTTCACGACAAGAGCTTTAAGGAGTCGCAAGGCAGTCCGCCCGTTCCGGGCAGCGCCAGACTTCTCGCGCGCATACGCAATCCACCGGCGAACGACAGCGTCTCGATCTTCATCAACTCGCAGCTTTCTTCGACGACGAAAGAGTTGCTCAACAAGTTTCCTGTTCCTCTTCCCGTGCCGCAGTCGCAAGAGAGTGAGAGCGATTACAAAGAGCTTGAGAGCGCCTTTATCAATGATCTGAATGATCTGTTGCGGACGGACACGCTGTACGACGAGCAGCGTTTCGAGGATGTCAACTTAAGTCCCGAGACCAAAGTCATACTGGAACAGATACGCGTCGATCAGAAGCGCTTGCAGCACAAGGGAGATGACGAAAGCGCGTATCTACTCAACAGGCGTCTGCTGGAAGACACTTACCCGGACGAAATAAAGCGCTCCGGGATGCCCAGACCGTTTCACGTCATCAACATCGCGCTCAATTTGACGGGCAGCGACAAGCTGTCTTGGCAAGACCGTGGCGCTGAATCGTTCACCGTCTCTCCGCTGCATGCGGGGAGTTTCTGGCCTTCGCTCGGATACCGTCGGGCGAAGGTCTACGGGCGGCGGCTCTTTAATGGATTGCAAGGCATCTCTCTGGGAACAGCAGCCGCCATCTCCGGCGCATTCGTCAGCCCCAACATGGGATACATGATGTCTTCGCCCGTCGTGCGATTCATCATGACTCTTTTTAATGTCCGCTTCGGATGGTGGCTCGGCAATCCCGGCCCTGCTGGTGACAGGAGAAAGCGCACCTATGATCTGAGTTCCCCGCGTCTCTCTGTCAGGCCGATTCTTTACGAAGCCTTTGGACAAATCAACGACAAGTCGCCCTACGTCTATCTCTCGGACGGCGGCCACTTCGAGAATCTGGGGCTTTACGAAATGGTGCTGCGTCGTTATCGTTTCATCGTCGTCTCTGACGCCAGCACGGACGCGGACTATTCATTCCAATCGCTGGCGATGTCGATTCGACAAATCCGCGTCGACCTCGGCGTGCCGATTGAGATCAGGGATATGTCTATCGGCAATCCTTCGCAAAGTTTGAAGGGCAAGTATTGCGCCGTCGGTGTGATTCGCTACCCGTGCGTAGACCGTGACCCGGAACTCGACAAGAAATCAAAGGATAAAGATTTTGACGGGATACTGATTTACATTAAGCCGTCTTTGATCGGAGGCGAGCCGCGCGATGTCATCAACTACGGACAGGGCAGCCCGGACTTTCCGCAGGAGATCATCGTCGACCAGTGGTTCAGCGAGGCGCAGTTCGAAAGCTACCGCATTCTGGGCTCGCACATGATCGACAGGATATGCGCGGGCAGTGACCGCAACCCTGTCAATAGCGACCGCAATCAGGTTAACTTCGCCTCCTTCGCACGCAAGGCGCGCGAGCATAATCAACTGGACTTTATGGCATTTCAGGAACAGATCAATTATGCGGTGCTCGAACATCAGTTCAAGGCGCTGCTGCCAAAAGAGCACGCGCTTCCCTCTTACCAGCGAAAGGTGAGCAATTTCATCCGAGACCTTTTGCGCTGAGAGCCTATTTAGAAAGCCCCTCTCGCCTGCTCAACTCGCCCAGGTCTCGCTTGACGAGGCCGGGCGAGATACAGCAATCATGTGTTAATCTTTCAAAAAATTTAAGGAGTCAAGATAAACGTGCGGCAATATGATTTCCTGCAACTGGATGTCTTTACGGAGCGTGTTTTTAGTGGCAATCCGCTCGCGGTCTTTCCCGAAGCCGAAGGTCTCGCGGACGAAGAGATGCAAAAGATAGCGCGCGAGATGAATCTGTCCGAGACTGTCTTCGTCCTTCCACCGCGCGATGACGTGAGCTTGAAGCGTTTGCGCATCTTCACGCCGATGATCGAGCTGCCGATGGCCGGTCATCCGGTCGTGGGCACATGGAACGCGCTCGCGCGCGCAGGCGTTGTGCCCGTGCCCGAAGGCGGCAGCGGCTGGACACGCATTCATCAAGAGCTGGGCGTCGGCGTGCTGCCCGTCGATATAGAGTTCAAGGATGAAGAGCCTATACAGGTTGTGATGACGCAGGGCGCTTTTCAGACGCACAACGAAGTTGATGATATGGGTGAGCGTGCCGAGATCGAACGCGCGCTCGGACTCGCACCCGAAGATTTGGACGAGAGTCTGCCGATTGAAGTCGTCTCGACGGGCCTTCCCATTCTAGTCGTGCCCGTGCGCTCACTCGCTGCAATGGGACGCATACGCATGAACGCAACGCTACTCAGCGATGCTTACACACGCGCGGGAGCATCTCTCTGTTACGCCTTTACACGCGAGACGCGCGAAGGCAATCCGTCTGCGGCGCACGCGCGCTCCTTCGTCCCGGACTTAGGCATCCCGGAAGACCCGGCGACAGGCGGCGCTGCCGGGCCGCTCGCCGCCTACCTGGTCAAACACGGCGCGCTCAACGCAGAGGCGGACGCCGAAGGCATGTTTCGCTTCCGCATAGAGCAGGGGGATTTTATGGAGCGCCCGAGCCGCATCAACGCAGAGGTCAGGCGGGGTGAGGATGCTGCCATAGAGGAAGTGCGAGTCGGAGGCGCGTCAGTAATGATCCTGCGTGGGAGTTTGATGTTCTAGGCACGAGCGTGCGAGGATAAACACAAAGAGACAATGCGAGCGAGCGCGGAACAACTGGACTTATTGATTATCGGCGCAGGCCCCGCCGGGCTCTCCGCAGCCGACGCGGCGGCGCGCGAGGGCTTGAGCTATCTGGTCATAGAGCGCGGACTGATCGCCGACACGGTCTTTCACTACCCTGTCGGGCGCACTGTGTTTTCGACGCCGAACGAGTTGGAGATGCGTGAGGGCGCTCTCCATCCATGCCGCGAAAAGCCCACGCGCGAAGAATTGCTTTCGCACTACGTACAGTTTGCGCTCGAACAAAACTTGCGGATTAACACAGAAGAAGAGGCGCGCTCGATTGAGCGGTTGAAGCACGCAGGTTTTATTGTGCAGACGACGCGCGCGACCTACAAGGCTGCGTGCGTCCTGTTCGCCATCGGCGCGATGGCTTATCCGCGTCGCCTTGGCGTTGCGGGCGAAGAACTCTCTAAGGTTCATCACCGCTTCGTCGAGCCTTACCCTTACGTGCGCAAACGAGCGATGGTCGTCGGCGGCGGAAACAGCGCGGCGGAGGCGGCGCTCTTTCTCTCTGAAGAGGGCGCAGAGACCTCGCTTGCCATCTGGCGCGCGGACTGGGAGAACCGCGATCCTA
Source organism: Pyrinomonadaceae bacterium (assembly GCA_035537255.1). Classification (GTDB taxonomy): domain Bacteria; phylum Acidobacteriota; class Blastocatellia; order Pyrinomonadales; family Pyrinomonadaceae; genus DASQYE01. The sequence continues at coordinate 23,644 of DATLMN010000082.1, forward strand.
AAAAGAACGCGATCAAGCACTGGGTACGCGCCCCGCTGGAAAAACAGATTGAGCTGGGCAACTTGCAACTGGTCTTTTTCAAGGAGATTGAGGAGATCAGGGAAGCATACGTGCGACTTGAGACAGATGAGGGCGAGACTGTTAATTTGCCAAACGATGTGGTCTTCGTGCTGATCGGAAGCGATGCTGACTTAACTCTGCTACGCCAGGCGGGCGTCGAGATCGTGCGCTCGGGCTTAACCGACATGCCCGTCTATAACGAGGAGACTTTCGAGACCAACGTCCGTGGCCTCTACGTCGCAGGCCATTTCACACGCGCACGCCACATCAAAGAAGCCATCGCCGTCCCACGCCGCATCGTTCCACTCATCGCACAAAGCGTCTTAAGAACAGTGACAAGTGACGAGTGACGAGTGACAAGTAAGAATAAGCGAGTCGCTTAATGAGAGTTCAATGTCGGATAGAAATAGCTCCGTAGGAGCTAAATGTTTATAGCCGTGCGATAGCCAACTGAGACGAAGCTCCGTAGGAGCGACATGTGTTGCATCTCTGACATGTCGCTCCTACGGAGCTTGATACTTAATTGATGCAAATGTCTATAAACATCCTCGCTCCTACAGAGCTAAGAAGTTTTGCATCCTCTGATCTCGAACTATACTTACCAGTCACTTGTCACTTACCACTGCTTTTAAATCATTGCTCGCCTGAGATGGTTGTGGCTCGCTCACGCCGTGCCACGCCTGTTCGATAGGCTGCTTCCTCGACATCGCGCGCCACAGCTTCTGCAACTCGTTTGTCGAAGACGGAGGGGACGATGTAGTCCGCGTGCAGCTCTTCTTCCGTGATGATTCCGGCGATGGCATGGGCCGCTGCGAGTTTCATCTCTTCGTTGATGCGCGAGGCTCGACAGGCAAGCGCGCCGCGAAAGATGCCCGGGAAGCAAAGCACGTTGTTGATCTGGTTCGGATAGTCCGACCTGCCCGTCGCCATCACGGCGACGTAAGGGTGTGCATCCTCTGGCATGATCTCCGGCGTCGGGTTCGCCATCGCAAAGACGATGGGACGCTCTCGCATCTGTTTTAAATCCTCCGGCGTGATGACGCCCGGCGCAGAGAGGCCCATGAAAACGTCTGCGCCCTTGATCACGTCGTGTACTGTGCCGCGCTCCTCGTTCGGGTTGGTGTTCTGCGCGTACCAGTCCTTGACCCAGTTCATGTGCTCGCGTCGTCCACGATAGAGCGCGCCCAGTTGATCGCAGCCGATGATGTTGCGGACACCCGCCGCCATAATGATCTTCGAGCAGGCCACACCGGCAGCGCCGACTCCGTTGACGACCACCTTGATCTCTTCCATACGCTTGCCCGTGATCTTCAGAGCGTTGATCAGCGCGGCGAGGACGACCACCGCCGTGCCATGCTGGTCGTCGTGAAAAACAGGGATGTCAAGCTCCTCTTTGAGCCGGTCTTCGATCTCGAAGCAGCGCGGCGCGGAGATGTCTTCCAGATTGATTCCGCCGAACGCCGTCGAGATGGCCTTGATCGTGCGCACGATCTCGTCAGGGTCTTTCGTCGAAAGACAGATGGGGAAAGCGTCTACGCCCGCGAACTCTTTAAAGAGCATCGCCTTGCCTTCCATGACGGGCATCGCGGCGGCCGGGCCTATGTCGCCCAAACCCAGCACGGCAGTTCCATCAGTCACGACGGCGACAGTATTTTTTTTGATCGTCAGCGTAAAGGCTTTTTCCGGGTCGCGGTGAATCGCTTCGCAGACGCGCGCCACGCCCGGCGTATAAGCCATAGAGAGATCGTCGCGCGTCTTTAAGGGAGCTTTCAAAGCAATCTCTATCTTGCCGCCGATGTGCATCAGGAAGGTGCGGTCTGAGACGTTGACGACCTCTACGCCGTCGATGGCGCGCACGGACTGGACGATCTGATCTGCGTGCTCGCTGGAAGCGGCGTTGACGCTGATGTCGCGCACGACCGAATCGCCGCCGACAGAGACGATGTCTATCGCCCCTATGTCGCCGCCTGCGCGTCCGATGGCGGTGGTCAATTCTCCGAGTGCTCCGGTGCGGCTCGCCAGCTTTACGCGCAGAGTCAGACTATTACTGGCGCTTGGTGTATTAGGCATTGTGGGTCTGGCGAAAGTCCTTTCGCGATTTTTTTAGTTCGGGGGATTATCGAAGAAACTCTAACGCTAAGAGCGCGCATGGCGCAAGAGAGATAAAAGAGTTCCGCACACGCGAAAGGTTTTCCGCCCGTGTTGAGAGGCACACCTTTCAAACTTTCGCCCGGCACGCCCTCTTTCGTTCTTGCATATTGCCAAAAGGCTTTCCTCTGTGCGGCAGCTTGCAAGCGGTCGATGACGCTCATCCTCCTGAAAACTTATATTTCCACAACAAATCGTGCGTGGCATATCAATTGATTGTGCTTGAGTGCAGCGATGGCTGAGCGCGGCTTTTAAGTCAGACGAAGCCGACGAGGAATAAAAAGCGCGGGGCTCATCGCAAAGAATCTTTAACCGGCGAAGGAGATGCCATGAACACTCTAGCTGTCACATACCTGACCTATCTTGCCATCAGCATTGCTCTCACAGTCTGGGTCGCGCAGACCTTACACAAGAATGGAAGAGTCTTTCTGGTGGATGTCTTTCAGGGTAACGAAGCCCTTGCGGACTCCGTCAATCACCTGCTGGTAGTCGGCTTTTATCTCATCAATCTGGGATACGTCAGCCTCGCGCTCAAGCTCGGCTACAACCTTGACACGATGACGGAGGGCATAGAGGCGCTTTCCTGGAAGGTCGGCATGGTGCTCGTCGTCCTTGGCGGAATGCATTTCTTCAACCTCTATGTCTTTAGCCGCATCAGGCGGCGCGGGCACGAGACAAATCGTCGCTCGTTCGCAACCTCCGGCGCTTACATCGACGCCGAAGACAATTGAGTATTGTGAAAAACATTCACCGTAGAGGCGCAGAGTAAAGCGCAGAGAAGACGCAGAGGGCTTGAGCCACGATCAACTCTCTGCGTCTTTCTCTGCGCGCCTTTCCCCCTAGTCTCTGCGGTGAATTCATCCGTGCCGGATACTCAATCGAAATCTGCCCTAGTCTTCTTCCAACGCGCTCTCGATATTTTTCAGCGCTTCCATGTCGACGCCGATCTTCGCCGCCAATCCGATAGAGCGCCGTCCGAGCAGTTTGTAGACCTCAAGCGCATCTCTTGTTTCAACGGAGCGCAACGCTTCCAGATGACGGCGCATCGTCGCCGTATCGGCGCGCGCAAACGTGCCCGTCAAAGAGTGCGCAGGATCGCGCCCCTTTAGATTCTCCGTGATACTTTCAAGCAGCGGCAGCAGCACAGCCTGTGCCTTGCGCTCCGTCA
>DATLMN010000083.1:0-10742 GCA_035537255.1 Pyrinomonadaceae bacterium
GTCGCGTCGCCAGAAGCCGAAGCCGCCGTCGTCCTTCTGCATTCCACGCAGGCGCTTGATGTCGCGCGCCACCGCCGCCTTCATCTCTTCGGGCGAGGGCAGGTCTTTGGCGGAAAAGGCCGTGAGCACATCGCGCAAGGCGGCGACGGCCAGCACGCGCGAAGAGATTTGCTCGGAGCATTCGTACGGATACGCCATCAGATAGAGCACTGCGTCCGTCAATTCCTGTAGCTGTGTGGAGGAGGTCGTGATCTCCAGGCCGCCGAATTGTGGGACGACGCCTGCGGGCGCGCGCACGGGCTGAAGGATCGCGCCCTGATCGATCTCGCCGTAGGTGGCGAAGGCTTCGGTCGTCGCCGGCGTCCAGACCGGCAGAGAGATTTCCGCCGCATCCGTCCAGCGTCCAGCGATTGCTCCCATCTGAAAGCGCGCCGTGCCCGCACGCGACGCGGCGACGGGAAGTCGCACCTCCGCTCTGTCATTCGCCGGAATGGTGACGCGACGGCCAGCGCCGTCCGTCAGCTCGGCATTCGTCGCACGCACAGCCACGTCGACAGTCATCGCAGAGTCCGTCTGGTTCTGCAAGACAACGGGAAGCTCGAAGCGGTCGCCGAAGTTCAGAAAACGCGGAGCAGAGGGGCGCACCATCAAGGGCTGCCGCGCAGTGATCGCGGATTCGCCCGAGCCGAACTGACGACCTCCCGCGACGGAGACGGCCATCACGCGATAGCGCGTCAGGTTGTCAGGGACTTTGACCTTAACCTGTGCTTGTCCGTTTGCGTCCGTCGGCACGGCGGCGGCGAAGACAGCGAGCGCATTAAAATTCTCGCGCAGGCGAATCGGGCCGGGAGCATTCGCATCCGGAGCGTCTGCACCGGCCATAGCAGCCCTTTTAGCCACTGGTCTTGCAACGGGAGGAGGAGCCTCCATGGGCCCAGACGTGATGCTGACGCTATCAGAGATCATGCCGAGGTTGCTCACCTCTCTGGCATTCTGCGCCTGCGCGATCAATTCTTTGGGATTACTGAGCAGAATATTTGAGCGCACATGGTAATCGACCACGTCCGCGCCGCGCAGCGCATAGAAGATGGAGAGCGGGTCTTCCAAGCGATAGCCTGTTAAGGCCAGCACCGATTCGTCCACGACGACGACGGCGACCTCGCTGCCCGCGACAGGACGGCTCGCGGCATCCCGCACCTCTACGTTGACAACAGTCTCCGCGCCCGGTTCAAGCTTGGCATCTCGCGGCGTCGCCGCAACCAGAAGCTTTCTCTCCAACGGCGGAATCTGAAGATTCAATTCGCCCTTGGCGAAGGCCGGACGCTTCGGCAATGATGCATCCTCTTTGCCTGCGTCGTCCGTGCGCGCAGCCGCTCCGACCAGATCGACCTGCACGTAAAGGTTCGGGATAAAACGCTCTTCGATGGGAACTTTGAGCGTCGTGGTTGGCCCATCCATGCGGAAACGCTCGCTCTTGATAATGCCTGAGCGGCGCAAAGTCAGGACGCCTTCGGCAGGATAAAAAGGCGACTGCACAAGAATCTCCGCCACATCATTGGGCTTGTATTCCTTGCGATCAGGAATCAGCTCGACCGTTTCCTGTTCGACATCGCGTTTGGGCGGAGTCTTTCCTCCGGCGACCCAGAGTGTAAGTTCGCTCTCGTTGGCTCGCTCGCGATCATCAAGGATGCGCGCCGTCACACGATATGTGCCGCCCGTCTTCGACTCGAATGTGCATTTGACAGCATCGCTTGCAGATTGAACCGTGCAATCCTGCGCGTTGGTCTCTTCCTGCGTCCACTCGCCGTTCTTGTAAGACCAGTCGAGCAGCACCGCGCGCATCCGTATGGGACGACCCGCGATCAGTTTTCCGTCGATGTCCGTGACGATTGATTGCACGACGAGGGGTTCATTCTGCTGGACGAAGGTGCGATCAGAGCGCAATCCGACGTAGAGGTCTGCCGGATGTACGAGCAGATTGGTCTGAGCCGTCCATGCCTGACGATTGACATCCGTGACGCTCGCCTCTGCCATCACGTTCGATGGTCGCGGCGGATTGACCGCATCGAAATCTATCCGCAGATGATGTTTGCCAGCGCCGTCCGTGCGACCCTTAAAGTTCTGCGTCTGGCTTTCAGAATCCTGCCCGCGCGGCGTCCACCAGGGAATCCATTTTCCGAAGGTGTAGTCGCCGCGATTGGGCGGCGTGTAGTTGGTCGGCGTAGAGGTCACGCGCCAGTTGACTTCCGTATTGGGAAGACCGCCGCCCGCGTAGTAGGCTGCGCTGACGGATGCGTCCGCGTGGCCGCCGATGATGTGCGGGCCTTCGCTCGCCTCTGCCTTGACCTCGAACTCCGGGCGACGAAACTCCTGTACCTGAAAGTTGTGCGAGACCTCAAGGCCATCGCCCACACCCTCGCCGCCCTGCGCCTCCAACTCAACGGTCGCATAGCCCAAGTTCATAGTGCCCGGCAATTTCAGCACGGTATCAAAGCCGCCGAGCGCATTGATCTTTAGCTCGCCCTTGGTGATCTCGTTACCGCGCGAGTCCTTGAGCTTGTAAGAGACGCTCTGTGCCGCGCCGCCGAGTGGGCCCACATCGCCGTCTTTACCGTTGCCGACGCGCCGTATCCATCCCTTGATATGAACCTCTTCGCCCGGACGGTACATCTTTCGATCATCGAAGACGTACCAGCGCAGAAAATCGTTCGCCGGACGCCTGTACCAACTGCTTGCTCTGTTCCACCAATCGGCGTACTCCGGCAGGATTGCCAGATCGCCGCCCTTGCGCGCGACCAGCAGGTTCAGTCCGGGCTTTGACGTGGGCGGCAGCGGAATACGCACCACCCCATCGCTGCCCGTCAGGGCGGTCGCTTCCTTGGAAGGCCACACGGTCATCTGCACGCCTTCAAGCGGCTGACCGTTTTTTAGCGAGTTGGCCCAGCCGACAAAATCCGTGCGATCAACAAAAGCGTCCAGGCCGATCTGAGTCGCCTGTACCCAGGCGCGCACATAGCGGCGCTCCCAACGATTCTTCGGCTGGACGAGCGGCTCGACGACGATGATCGCCTGTCCTAAGTCACCGTCGAGCGCCGGGCTCAGATCGATGGCGGTCTCGACCAACTCGTCCGGCGCTTGCTTGATACTAATCTCTTTGGAGAAGACCACGCGTCCGGGCGGCGTGAGCTGCTTCTTTGAAGCGTCATCCTCGTAGCCCTGCATATAGCGCATGTAGTTTGTAAAGGGCTCCCAGTGTTCCGGGCCGACTCTGTAGAGGCTGACCTTCAGACGGTCGTGATTGATACTGTAGACGGAGAAGCGCGGCGGCCCTGTCGGGTCAAGTGTGAGGAAGCCTTCTCCTGAAGATGAGAGTGATTGCGGCGCTGGGCCAACATTGAAGGTCACTGTCTGATCCGCGCCGAGCGTTTGACCGAACTGGTCGCGAATCGCTTTATCCAGAATCAACTTGTAAAGGGTGCGCCCGCGCTTTGTGGCTTCGATGTGCAGCGTGTCGCCGTAAATGGTCGTCTTCAGGTTCGCCACGTCCGGCGCGATACGCAGTAGAGATTTTTGAAAGGACGCGTCATCGAGCGGGTTGGTGAAAGTAATGCGCCACGTATCGAAAGGCGAGCAGCGCCCGTCATAACCGCATTCGGAACTGACGACGCGCAGCGGCCCGAACGTGCGAAAGGAGAACTCCATAGCCTTAGCGGTCGTGCGCGGCCCTTCTGCTGAGGGCGTGCCCGGCCCGATAGTAACTTTGATATTTGCATCTCCCGGCAGCGCCATACGCGCATCGCTGCTCGCGGAACTCGCTGCGCGCAACACAATCCAGCGATCCTTTTCCGCTGCCGCCATGAGCTTACGCACAGCCTCGTCGCCTTCTATCTCCTGAGCGGTGGCGAGGCGCGCATTGAGAACCGTGTCGCCGGAAGTCACTTTAACTGTGCGAAGCACCGCTGCCGGATCAATACGTTGATCGAACTCGACGAAGATCAGCGCGTCGCGACGTTGCGGGCCGTCCTCTGGATATTTCGTCTTTATTTGCGGCGCAGGTGTGCTGAAACTCCAGGTACTATTCGCGGCAAGCGCAGAAGCGCCGGTGGCGGAGCGCGTGCCTGCCGGGACGTTGACCTGATAAACGGTCGCCATAGGGAAACGTACTTCGGGCTCGAAGATGAGCGTCTTTGTGCCGACCCAACGCCAGCGCCCCTTCGGCTGTGGCGTGAGTCGGACGGGCACGTCCCCTGCTGCAAGTTCATCCTGCGAAGTAACGGCGACCATTGGCTGCGAAAATGTGATGCTCAGTTGCGGCGCGAGCGGCACTTCGCCTTCGGGACTGTGACGCAGGACTTCTAAGGGGCGCGCACTTGTAGCAACGTCCGGCCCGGGTCTCTCCGTGGGCGGAGGGAAGGCCGCGTTGATGGTCTTGCCGGTGCGCGGCGCAGGCAGCGATCTTTCTCTAAAGGCAAAGTCCTGTTCGTCCGCGCCTGTCGCTTTGATCTCGGGCAGACGCTTGAGCACATTCTGCACTTCGTTCTCTGAAAGGCGCGTGGCCTGTACTGGGCTCGCGGCGGCAGACGGCTGGTCGGATTGTCCAGTGCCCTCGCTCAAACGGAAGCGTAGTCCCTTCAAAGCTTCTTCACCGGGCTCGGTCGCTGTCGTGACGCTCATAGATTTTTCCCTTGGAGCAGTCGCCTCAATCGTCGACGTTGTCGTCGGCACTGATCGTGCCTGAGCGTGTGACAGAGGGCCTGCGAAAAGCAGTTGGATCAGTAGCAAGCTGACGAAGCTTTTAAGGTGAGTCATGGAGGATTCTGTTTCCTTGTGTGTGATAGAAGATCAGTCTTTTGATCGCCGGGGAGACGCTTCCTGCAAAATCGGATGAATCTGCTCTTTGCAGAGGACATGATACTTCAAGCGTTTAGATGCAGGCGAGACGAAAAGGATACCCGCGCCCCGCGCCAAGCTTTGACCTGCACCATACTTTTCAGTCGCGTCGCGCCTCTCGCGCCGAACAAACACGCCTTATGAACGTCACAGAGGGGTCAGGCTTGCATTACACAGATAGGGTATAAGACTGTATATTCTCTGATTACTCTCTATGCGCGTGGCGGCGTGGTTTTCGCGACACGTCGCAGCCGCGTCCGGGATTATAGATAGAGGAGACGGGTTGAGCCTTTGGAGATAACTTTTCTTGGAACCAGTGCCGGTGTGCCGACGCGCTCACGAAATGTTTCGTGCGTGGCGCTGCGCCTGCCGCAGAGAGGAGAAGTCTGGCTCTTCGATTGCGGCGAAGGCACACAGCACCAACTGCTGCGCAGTGATTTAAAGCTGAGCCAGGTCACCCGCATCTTTATCACGCACCTGCACGGCGATCATCTGTTCGGACTCGTCGGACTGCTGGCGACCGCCGGGATGGCCGGCCATGCGAGCCGCATAGATATTTATGGCCCACGCGGCCTTGACGATTATGTGCGCGACATCACGCGGTCTACCGGCACGAACTTCTCTTATCCGGTAGAGGTTCACATCATAGAGACCGGCGTGGTCTTCGAGGATGAGGAGTTCAACGTCAGTTGCGGCCCGCTCAAACACAGGATTGAGACCTACGGCTATCGCGTCACGGAGCGCGACCGTGCAGGAGCATTCGATGTCGAGCGCGCACGCAGCCTTGGGATTCCTTCAGGGCCGCTTTACGGCAGGCTTAAAAGGGGCGAGCGCGTCACGCTTGTCGATGGGCGAGAGATTGACGGGCGCGATTTCTGTGGGCCAACAATCAAGGGCCGTCGCGTAGTCTATTGCACGGACACTATCTATTGCCGCACGGCCGTTGAGCTGGCGCGCGACGCAGACCTTTTAATTCACGAATCGACCTACGCCGACGCAGATGAAGACCTGGCGCAAAGAAGTCTGCACTCGACGGCTGGGATGGCGGCGCGTGTGGCTTTGGAAGCCGAGGCGAAGCATCTTGTCATCACACATCTTAGCCCGCGCTACGCCGTCGGCAATGCGCTCGGGCCAGATGATCTGCTCGGTGAAGCCCGCGCCGTCTTTCCAAACACAGAGTTGGCCCATGATTTCCTCACCATTGAAGTGGCGCGCCGTAAAAGTTAGACGATGTCGAAACAGGAAACTCACGCGAGCTACGATGCGTTCGCGCGTATCTACGATCTGCACTGGGCGAGCGAAGTCCCAGCGCAGATTATGACCGTGATCGACAAATTGTTTGTGCTACAGATGCCTGCGGGCGCGCGCATACTCGATCTGTGTTGCGGCACGGGCTACACGGCAAGGGAGTTAACAGAGCGCGGCTTCGTGGTCACGGGCCTTGACGCTTCGGAAGAGATGCTCGCCTTTGCGCGCCGCCATGCGCCCGCCGCCAGTTTTATTCAGGCGGACGCTCGCTCCTTTAAGATGATGCCCATCTATCAGGGCGTGCTTTCGACCTTCGATAGTCTTAACCACATGATGACGATGGAAGGACTGCAAATGGTCTTTCGCAACGTCTATCGAGCGCTCGCGCCGGACGGACTTTTCCTCTTCGATATGAATATGGAGAAGGCATTTCTGGCGCACTGGGCCGATTACTTCGCCATCGTCGAAGACGAGGATGTCTGTATCCTGCGCGGTACTTACAGTCGGGAGCAGCGCGTAGCTCGCTATGACATCACAATGTTTCGGCGAAGGGGAAAGACCTGGCGGCGCACGGATGCCGTCATCTCCGAGCGGTATTATCCGCCGAAGGAGATCAGGCGCGCACTCTCGGCCGCAGGCTTCAAAGCGGTTTCAAGCCTCGACGCCGAAAAAGAGCTGGGCCTCTCGGAACACACGGGCAGGACATTTTTCCTCGCACGCAAAAACGGCTAAATCCCTCGGCGCGGACGCCCTGCTGTGGGGCGCGATAAATTTTCCTTGACATCCGGCCCGCAACTAATCTATAGCCACATTTTGTAGACACTTGCGCACGGGCACGAAGCGTTAGTCCTGCACCAAAATCCGTCATACGCCTTTTAGTTGAATACGTTGTTCGATTCCAATGCCCGGTTCTTGCGAAACCTGAGTGGAGGAATATATGCGCGAAGGCTTCCTCATCACGCTAATGACAATCGTCGGCGCATTCGTCTGCTCGATCACAGTGACGGACAGCTACTGCGCCCGCGCACAGGATTTAGAGACGTTGGAAGCGCCGCCGCTGATGAAGTACATACCGCAGGCGGAGCGCGCTCTGCTCGCCAGCGCCAGAGACACAAAGGGACGCACGCGCCTCAGCTTACAACTGACGGAGGAACATCTGGAGAACGCAGAGCGCCTGACACTCTCGCAGCAATTCTCCGGCGCTGCCACGGAGCTGGGAATTTATCACGCCCTCATCGAAGACGCGCTCCTGGCTTTGCGCGAGCTGAGTGGCACGAAAAACAAGGAGCGTGATCTCTTCAAGCTCATGGAAATAACTCTGCGTGCGCACTCCTCGCGCCTTGAGGCGATGCGGCGCGCCACGCCCTTTGAAGAGGCCCTGGGCGTCAAGACGACCTACGAACATGTGCGGGAAGCGCGCACCACTGTGCTCAATGCTTTCTTTGGCGAAGAGGTGATGAACGAGGAGGCGAGCGCCAAGAAAAAGAATGTGAGAGCGGAAGCAATCAACGAATCATTCTCGCGCCTGGACAGCGCCTTTGCCCTGCTCACGGACAAATCCAAAGCCCCCGCCGCCATTCCCATCCTGATCGAGCTACTGAAAGACGCGGACTCCTTTATTCGACTCGACGCCGCCTACGCGCTCGGCTTTATCGGCCCGCAGGCCAGTGTCGCCGTGCCCCATCTCATCCCGCTGCTCAAGGATCAGGAGGCGACCGTGCGCAACAACGCCGCGTATGCTCTTGGCCTGATCGGCTCGGACGCCGACAGGGTCATCCCGGAACTGGTCAAGCTGATCAGAGACAGGGACGCACGCGTTCGCTTCAACGCCGCCGAGGCCATAGGGCGCTTCGGGCGCGCCGCCGTGCCAGCCCTCAACCGCGTCACGCAGGAGGAGCAGAAGTAACGCATAGCAGAGATGACAGAAGAGATGTCTGGTTGAATGAATTGTTGAATTGCGCCCTACGATAGACTGAGAAAGGATGCGTAATCATCTTCGTAAAATGCTTTGATCACGGTAAAGTGCTTTCGTAGTAATCTTTCAACATCCGAGGTCGAGCAATTGCCTAGCCGCACCCAAACAACTTTCGGCGGATACCCGAAGACAAAGCTTCGCTGATGCATATCTGAATCTTTTGAGACAATCATCAGGTCATTGGTCTTCGCGTATTCCCACACTACGGGATCATCTGCGGCTTTCAAACCAACCTCGCGCACATGAATAGAATTTGGGAAGAGATCAGCAAGAATGTCGCACCAGTTTGTGCGATAAATTCTGATCGAAGAGCAATTTCATGCGGCTGGCACGGTCATGAGCTTACGTTCATGGTCGGCGGCAAAGGCAATACATGCCTTCAGGTCTTCACGAGTGAGGTCTGGGAAATCATCAAGGATTTCCTCTTCGGTCATCTCTGACGCCAGATACTCCAGCACTTCATAAACGGTAATCCGCAAACCGCGAACGCAAGGTTTCCCGCCACGTTTATTCGGGTCAATAGTGATGTAGTCTTGATAGTTCATAAGCTGAGATTACGTCTGCATTATTCACAAGGTCAAGAGCCACAAAACAACCTGACGCCGGAATTGACCAGCGCGCAGACAACGCTAATACAGATAAGTTCACGATGACAGGCAAGCTAATTCCCCTCCGGTTGAATGGGTTATTATCTGCGCCTTCGATTTAAGCCATCCCCATGGTGAACTTTACACAACTTTCGATTGTTGAAATTGTTTTCGGGCTTACTGTGCCTAGCTTTCTCATCAATCGGGTTTTATCCAGCACGCGCAATTGATGGCACAGCGCAACAGAATCACTCGCCAATCCGCCTTCGCCTTTTGGGATTTGCACGCAGGACGGCAAAGATGCACGGCGTAGATTTGTTGTCAGCGGAATGGCCAGAATGGTCGTTGTGTATTTGTTTATGAGATCGTTCTGGAATATGAGAACCGGGCGAGTTCCAGCTTGCTCAGCACCGCGCGTGGGATTGAGGTCTGATAGCCAGATTTCGCCTCGCTTAACTGTCATCAAGAATCCTCTTTCATTACGCCCGCTATGTAATCTGACATACCATCCTCGGCTAGACTGCGATCTTCTTCAGCAAATTCGGCGTACAAAGCTGCCAATTGTGCTTCGTCAACGGCGCTGGACTTGCTTTGAGAGCGATACTTCAGAAATGCCAGATATTGGGCAACCTCTTTTATTTCCGCCTCACTCAAAGTTTCAATCTCTTCTAAGACTTTATCTCTGGTTGACATAGGACACCTCCAAGTTCAGTCCTAATCTTATGCCAGGACAAAATAATTTGCACCAAATTCCATATCGTTAAGCACTGCTAAGCAGCATGACGCCCGAACCGGTACAAAAATCTTTACCGGCTATCATGCCGCCATCTAATGTGAATAATGCGGCCGCTCTACGAGTGAATGAAGGGGATGAGCGTCAAGCGTTTTGTGTTGCGGATAAGTAGATGCGTTAGAAGTCTTGAAGAGCGTAGCTCGTTGCATCTTGATAGAGCAGGAAGTTGAGGGATTGGCCTTCGACGACCCAGCCTTCGGGTGTGTGGCAGATGGGGATGTCGACCTGGTTGGAGGTCGTGCCGTCGTCGGCCCACATCCCGCCCTTGATCTGTTCGCAACGCAGTCCCCAGTAGGCGATGCCGGAATAGATGCTGCGCCAGTAGACGCCGTACAGAACTCTGTAGGCGATGCCCTGGACTTCTATGTAGACGGCTATGCCGCGCAGGATTTTGTGGTCGATCTTGCCGATCAGGTCGAAGAGCAGGCTCTCCTCCCTCGCACTTAAGGAGAGGGCGTCGGTCTCTGTTAAGGGAAGGGCCTCGTCTGAGGCGATCAACCAGCGCTCGCTCTTGGAATCAGAGGAGGGTTGTTCCATCTCCTGGGGAAGGTTTGTCGTATCCATAAGCTTATGCCTGAAAGGAGGCCGCGCGCGGCTGTCGTCCGAAGCTCTCGTCACATACTTTCTGATGAGTCGGGTGGGCCTGTCAACTAAAACTTTACAAAGTTGCGCCGCGAATAGAAAAAGTCTTACTGCTGATAGAAGCTGATGTTCACTTTTTTGAACAAATAGGCGCGCCGCGCGGGCCAACCACGCTATCTTGTGGGCGAGAGAAAGAGCGCGCGACGAATTTCATATCCCGCATCTATGAGCTAAGATAAGAGCCTTCGGAGGTAAACTATGCTGATCAGACCTCCTCGCGCTTTATACGTTTACACGGTCGCCGCTCTGTTTCTGCTCGGCGGCGTCGGCAACCGCTTTCTTTTCGCCCAGGACATACAGGGTGTTGATTCAGATGATCTGGTCGGCGGCGCAGGCACGCTCAGCGCGCAGCCAGTTCGCCAGCAACATCGCCCTCGCAGAGAGAGAGCGTCCGCCAATTCCCAACCGGCCCAAGCGAGAGAGCAGGCGTCTGCCTCCGCCCGCGCCGGCAGAGAGACGGAACGCACGCAACGAGCGAGCAGCCGCCCTGTGAAGAGAAAAACGGCTGATCGCTCATCGAGAGAGACTGCGCGTGCGAGGGAAACCAGAGCGACGACTGCGAGAGAGACCGCGACCACGACGGCGCGCCAACCCGCTCAACCCGCAC
>DATLMN010000084.1:0-4150 GCA_035537255.1 Pyrinomonadaceae bacterium
GAGCGTAATGCCTACAGGAAGGGCTTCTACGTCTACGGCGGAACAACGCCGAGCAAGAAGTTTTCGATGTTTATTCTGGTGGCGCGCGACTGGGGGCTGCTGGATTTCGACTTCGGCGCGGGCGACCGCTTTCCGCGCGTCAGTCCGGGAGCGCTCCTGAATCCAGACGCCCCGCAAGACCCTGGCGCTGGCAACAACTGGCACGTCGAGTCGAACTTCGTTTATCAGCCCACGGACGCGCTGCGTCTCTCGCTCGATTACTTCAAGGAGAGGCTGGTGCGTAACGACACAGGGCGCACGGCATTCGACGACAACATCTTCGCCCTGCGCGGCACATATCAATTCACGCGCTTTACCTTCGCGCGTGCGCGCATCGATTACGATACGCTCCAATCGAGCGTGCGTGGACAATTCCTGCTGGGGTGGGCTCCCAATCCAGGTACATCGTTTTACGTCGGCTACAACGATGACCTTAATCTCAACGGCTTTAATCCGTTCTCGGAAAATCTTGAGCCCGGTTTTCGCCGCAACGGCCGGACGTTTTTTATTAAGATGTCTTATCTTTTCCGGCGCAGTTTCTAGGGAAGGTGAGCATCGTTTCTCAAACATAAGAGCGGCAACTTCGCGGTTTGCCGCTCTTATGTTTATCTCAGCCTGAGGACTGATTGCCTGATGCTGTAAAAGATGCTAAAAGTTGGAAGATTTGTCGTCGCCGCGCGTCCTGCGTAAATATCATCTCAGGAGTTTGTAGTATCGAGGAGCGGATCGCTTTACTTCATCGCCCTCCTCTTCAAATTTTTCCGTATAGATAAGTAGTCTTGACGGGCATTAACTAAAGCATCAGGCATGATTATATCTGGTAAACCCTTTTTACGGCTGCTCGCCGCTCTTATTCTCCTGGCGGGGGCGATGGCTTATGTGCGCGTCGCTTCCACGCAGCAGCTTGATAGCGTTGAGACAGTGCCGAAGTCGGCTGATGTGAGCGCGCCCGTCAAACGGCTGATGCGGCTTCGTCGCACGGACGTTCCGGAGGGCTCGCGTATCTCTGTGGTGGCGGACGCTCCGCTCAACGATTACGTCTCTTATCGTCGCGGCGAAGATTTCTTTGTCGTCATTCCGCAGGCACACGCGCCAGCCCTCGGCGATGAGCAACTCGGCGGTCGCGGTCTAATCGGCGCAGAGGTCTTGCGCCGTGGCAATGATGTGCTGCTCTCTTTTCACTTAGAGCCGGGCGCAACCGTCCGTATCAATCAAAATTTTAATCGCCTGGACGTGATCTTCGCCGTGTCCGGCAAAACAATCGCGAGCCAGGCGAGTGCGATTGACAGAGTCGAGCCTGAGCGCGCCGCCGCAGTAGAACAACAGGGCGACACTTCGACGGGTCAGATAAATGCCACCGCCGAGACAAATGTGACTGACACTCCCGTCACGGCAGCATTGAACGCAGCTACTCCGGAGGGTTCGCCCCTCGCTGCGACGGGCGCGGCTGGAACGAAAACAGGTACGACGCTGCCGCCTGAAAAAGCCAACCCTGTGCAGCTCGTGCGCTTTGAGAGACCGCCGGTCATCGACGGCAAGCTCGATGACGAAGTATGGAAGCAGGCGGCCGTCCTCAGGGATTTTTACCAGACTCAACCCGGCGACAATATCGCTCCGTCGAAACCGACAGAAGTATTTCTGGGCTACGACGCCAAGACTCTCTACATAGCTTTTCATGCCTATGACGAGCCGGATAAGGTGCGCGCCACGGTCGGCAAACGCGACAATATCTTTGACGACGATAATGTGCGTGTGCTGCTGGACACCTTCAACGATCAGCGCCGCGCCTATTCGCTGGTCTTTAATCCTTTCGGCGTGCAGGCCGACGGTATCCTGACAGAAGGGCAGGGCGAGGATTACAGTATAGACATCGTGATGGAATCGAAGGGCGTGCTGACTTCTGATGGTTACACGGTCGAGGTCGCGATACCGTTCAAGTCGCTCCGCTACGAAGCGGGCAAAGACAAGCTCTGGGGACTACACGCCTTTCGCCGTATCAAGCGGTTCAATAATGAGCAGAATTCCTGGATGCCCATCTCGCGCGAGAACGCCAGCTTTCTCAATCAGGAGGGACGACTGACGGGACTCGTAGGCATCTCGACGGAGCGCACGCTTGAAGTTATTCCGAGCCTCACTCTCTCAGAGACGGGCGTTCGTAAGCGCACTATTGCTCCGGTTGTGCTTCAAGCCAACAGAGGGATGGTCGATCCGGGTCGTATCGTCAACGAGCCGGTTAAGTTCGACCCCGGCGTGACTGTGAAATATGGAATCACGCCGACCGTGACGCTGGACTTCGCCTTGAATCCTGATTTCGCGCAGGTCGAGGCGGATCAAACAGTCGTGACGACTAATCAACGCTTTCCTATTTTCTTTGAAGAGAAGCGCCCCTTCTTTCTGGAGGGCGTAGATTACTTTCGCACGCCCATGCAGGCCGTTCACACGCGCTCCATCGTCGATCCGGATGTCGCCGTCAAGCTGACGGGCAAGCGCGGGCGCAACACTTTTGGACTCCTCTTGGCGTCAGACAGTGCGCCCGGCAATTTCACAGACGAAGAGCTGGAAGACCCGGACTTCTTTAACGAGCAGGAGAGATTTATAGACAAGAACGCTTACATCGGCGTGCTCAGGTTAAAGCGTGATATTGGCACTGGCTCGAACATAGGGCTGATCGCAACCAGCTACAATTTTATAGACAAGCATAATCAGCTGGGCGGTTTTGACGGACGCATCAGGATTGACCCGAAGACGATTTTTGAGTTTCAGGTGTTGGGGACTACCTCGCGCCGTTTCTTTTACGACCCGGAATCCGATAGCGACGTTTATCGCACGGGGAATGCATTCGGATACTACTGGATGTACGATTACACCGGGCGCAACTTCGGCTATTTCGTGGCGGGCGGCGGTAAGACGCGCGATTATCGCGCGGACGTTGGATTCACGCGCCGCGTCAACACGAATATCAACGAGGCCGCTTTTAGATTCAGCACCGATCCGAAGCCCAAAGCGACTCTCGTCTCGAAGCGCTTGACCAACTACACGGGCTTTAACTATGACTGGCAGGGGCGCTCGCAGAATTTTACGAACGAAACGCAGCTCACGCTTGAGATGGCGCGCCAGACCTTTTTTCAGGTGGGATTCAACTTCGGCTATGAGCGTGTCTTTGAAGAAGAGTTCGGCCCGCGTCGTTCGCCTACGCGCTCTGTCGGAGCTTTCTTCGGCGATGATTCCGAGCGCTCCGTGCGTCGTGGCGGCGGTTTCGTTTACATAGAGTCCAGGCCGAACAAAAAATATTCCGGCTACCTTTTTCTGGGCTACAACCACGGCGCGCTCGATCTGGACTTTGGCGGCGGTCGGCGCTTTCCGCGCGTCAGCCCTCCGGCGCTCCTAGACCAGGACGCTCCGCTCGATCCTGGCGCGGGCAACGCGCTCGACATAGACGCTTCATTTAGCTACCAGCCGACGGATGCCTGGCGCTCGCAGCTTAATTACACCAGGGCAAAGCTTGTTCGCCATGACACTGGGCGGGTCGCCTTCGACGATCACATTTTCATTTTGCGCTCAACCTATCAATTCACGCGCTTTACCTTTGCACGCGCGCGCGTCGATTACGACACGCTGGCGTCTAGCATCAGCGGACAGTTTCTTTTGGGATGGGCTCCCAATCCCGGCACGTCGTTTTACGTCGGCTATAACGACGATCTCAACTTCAACGGGTTTAATCGGTTCTCGGAAAATCTTGAGCCAGGGTTTCGCCGCAACGGTCGGACGTTTTTTATCAAGATGTCTTATCTGTTCAGGCGGAGTTTCTAAGAGAACAATCGAAGGTAGAAAAGCAGAAGGCGGAGCGTTTGGTTGACGCTCCGCCTTCTGCTATTTATAAAATCTTCTTTGAGTATTACTCGAAGACTTTTTCAATCGGAACGATGACGACGTTTTCCGGCTTGACGTTAATCTTGTAGGCTTCGATGATCTTGTCTTCGTCGGTGATCTCCTTCGGTTTCGGAGAAACGTAGGTGATCGGCGTCGGCTTGCCGTTCACGATAGCATCACGCAACGCTTCCGCATCCTTCGTGATAAGGACGATCTGCATCCTGTCTGATGCCAGATACTT
>DATLMN010000085.1:0-7832 GCA_035537255.1 Pyrinomonadaceae bacterium
TGGAGAGCTATCAGGGCATCGTCATCGTCACTACCAACGCGGGCAATCGAATAGATAAAGCGTTCCAGCGGCGCTTCGACGTGCTCATTGATTTCCAGCCGCCAGACCCGCGCGAGCGGCTGCTCATCTGGCAGCATCACCTGCCAGCCAGTCACGGCGTAGGCATCGCGCTCTTAGAGGAGGTTGCGCAGCACTGCGCGCTGACAGGCGGGCAAATTCGTAACGCCTCGCTGCACGCCTCGCTGCTGGCCGTCGAAGCCGGACGCGACGGCCAGCTCATCAATCTCGATTTAGAGCAAGCAGTGCAGCGCGAATATCGTAAGTCCGGGGCCTCTTATCCCATCCAGCGCCTGGCCGTGCGAAACGGAAGTCATGATGGGCTGAGCCAATTTCTGGCCGAGGTACATTGAGCTTGACTGGTGCGCTGGCGCGTCACGTAAGGCAGGGCAAGATTATGAGACAGGGTTTTCGTTCACGCTCCTCGAAGAAAGGGCAGTTGACAGACTCGACCCCTGCGCACGAGTCGCGCGACGCTACACCTTCGCTCGCACACGAAGGCTCTCAGGCTTCCGCGCAGGCGCAGCGCGTGCCCGCTTATGCCAGCGGCCCAGAGCCCGCCATGCCACTGACGGGCGACATCGTGCAGCCCAAACTCGCCGTCAGCCACCCGAACGACCCAGGCGAGCGTGAGGCGGACGCGGTCGCTAACGGCATCACGTCCGGGAACACGACCGAGACTGTTGCAGCGTCGCCGCAGACGACGCCGGAGGAAGAGCAGAAGCCAGAGGAAGAGGTGCAGCGCAAATGTGATGCGTGCGAAGAGGAAGAAGAGTCTGTGCAGCGTGAGACGCCATCTTCACAGGCCACGGAGGGCGTGAGCGTATCCGACTCCTTCGACCAGAATCTAGGCGCGGGGCAACCGATAGATGCTCCTACACGCTCTTTCTTCGAGTCTCGCATGGGCCACGATTTCGAGGGCGTGCGCGTCCACACTGATGCAGAGTCTGCACGGTCTGCGCGTTCGATTGATGCGTTGGCTTACACGCGTGGAAAAGATGTCGTCTTCGGACACGGGCAATATGCGCCGGGCACTAAAGAGGGAGACAAGCTGCTGGCGCACGAGCTTACTCATGTGGTTCAGCAAGAGCGCGTCGCCAGTCACACCGTCGAGCGACAGGCGACACCTCCAGACCCTTTGAGGGAAGCGCGTTGCTTGGAGTTGCTGGCGCTCATCAGGCAAGCGGTGGCAGAGCTTGTCAGGCGTGCCAGCGAGCTTCTCGCTGACCCTTTGGGACTCCAATGGGATAATTGGACGACGCCGAGAATATTACCGGGCGGCACTAACGTCGGATCGGTTCAGGGCCATCAGCAGCAATTTCAAAACTGGCAACAAAGGTTAAGAAAGCTGATCCAACGGTGGGACGATGACGACTGCAATTCGACGGGTCGCCGCGTGACGCGCGAAGAGCGAGAGTTGGCCCACAGAGAAACTCCTGCACCGATTCCGCGCCCGCGCCCACAGACAGCGCCACGTCCCTGGAATGCTCCGGGCACTGCTCCGGATACATCCGGTCAAAGACGCGCGGCGGCGACGGGTGTGCTCATCGGTGGTGCAGTCGGAACTGTCTTAGGTGGAATCATCGGCGGAGTTTTAGGTGGAGCGGGCGGAACGCTCGTCGCACCCGGCTTCGGGACGGTTGGCGGTGGTGCGGCGGGAGCCGTTGGCGGGATGGAAGCAGGCGCGCTGGTCGGCGGCGTGGCCGGAGGGGCCATCGGTGGAATCATCGGCTGGTTTACCGGCTCTTAAACGAATCGGCAAGCGAGGGACGACCTCTATGAATCAAGCTATCTCGGTCACTTTGTCCAACGCCGGGCGTTGGGAAGAAGCCTTTATGGTGCTGTCCATCGAACGGTGCGAGCCCTTCTTTGCCGAGATGGGACTGCCGCCGGAGGTTGTTGCCAATACGCAGCCGCTGCTGCTTTGTGCGCGCAACTTCCTGAACCGGAGTCTCGCTTTAAGAAGCGCCGATTCCCTCGACACGCAGGAGTATGTGGAAACGGTGCGCGGCTATTTGCACGATGCCTTCGATCAAATTGCGGAAGATTACGGTCAAGCTACAGCCGACGAGCTGGCGCTCTGGTGCATGCGTTACGTAGTTGATCAAGCATTCGCGGTCAAGCTCGATATTTGGGTGCATCTGTTCCGCCGTTTATGCGGCCTCATCACAGACGATGAGCTATCCATCGAACCAACTATTGACCAGTCTGTTTTAACTCCGACCTGCGAAATCGTCCGCCGGTATTTGCAGCCTGACCCGATTAAAGAGGCCCGCCGGCGAATCGAAGAAGCCGGACGCTTGCCAAAGTCGGAGTGGGAGGAAGAACTGGACAAAAGCGTGCGTTACTCGGCAGGCGAAGGTGACATAGCAGGCGCGGTCGAAATAGCTCTCACACTCGTCGAAAATATTGTCTACCAGCATCGCGCCTTCCGCGTCCTAAGTGAATTGCAGAACTCGCTCACTGAAGACGAGACGACGGCTTTACTCGATTGGGCCAGGCAGCAGGCCTCCATGCTGGGGATGCGCGGCGACGCTGTTGACTTCCGACCTCTTCCTTGAGGCGCAGGCATTCCCTGATCTTCAACAGAGACGATACCAGAACGGCATCAGCAGGAGATTACTCATCAGAGTCCTCACACGCCGTCCCCGAATGATGATGCGTCCGTGCCGGGAAACGGTTCGATCAGATATTGGGCCATGCAGGAGACTCAATCCAAAGCGCGGAAAAACGGAAAGGGCGGCAACACTGTCGAGCCTTGCGCGCATTGAGATTTGAAACTTTTGTCAGCGGCTCTATTGAGAACGCTTTGAACACGCCAGTCGCACAATCGGCCATCAATCGCAGGCGCAGCCTCTCCAATCTAGCGGCGCAGCAGGCAGGCGTGTCAACTACGAGCGTCCTGCCGTCGTCCACCGATGCGCGGAAGATACCGGGCTACGCCTTAGGCGAGGGAGACGAGCCCAGCATTACCCTCACGGGTGGCACGACCACAGCACAAGCGCCGACAGCGACCACCTCGACGACGACAACCACAACCACCGAGCAGACAACAACACTTCCGCCCTCGAACGCTTCGACGGTCACAGCCGCCTCCCCGACTGAAACGGCAAGCACCATCACGCCGCCCGAGAGCGTGACGCCTGAGGTGACGGAGAGCGACGTGGAGACGGACGTTGAGGAAGTGACGGAGCCGACCGCAGGTGAAGGGGAAACGAATGTTGAAACAGCGCCGGAGACGACCGGAGGGACTTCGATAGAAGCAGCTCCGAGCGAGACGCAGGAGGTCGTCGCAGAAGTTACTGAAGAGCAGGACGAACAGGTTGAAGAGGTCGAGGCTACTAACCAGGAAGGTATCGAGCAGGCGCAGGAACAGGCCGACGAATCGAGCGAGGCTGTGGCCACGCGCTCCGAAAGTGAGACGGAGGACTCCAACCTGCCCCCGTTAGAGGAATGGCTCGGAACGGTCGAAGAGGAAGAAGAAGTCGTTTCGACGCAATCAGGGGAAGGGTTCGGCGGGCCTAATGTTTCACCAGACGGAAATGGATTCAGCCCGACACCCATCTCCGAAGCCGAGCCCACTCAAAACTCCGTCGAAGCTTCGTCCTCGTCCAACCCCGTCAACTCGTCTTATGACATGGGCGACGAAGAGAATGTCGTATCGGATTTTGAGGCTGAAGAGACCCCTGTTATGGCGGCCACGTCCGATTTCAGCGTGGTGGGCGCGAGCCAGCCTCCTTCCGGCGACGAGTACGACCCGGAAGCTGCGCGCGCGCAAGTGCAGGATTTGACAGGGACATTGCAGACGGCAGCCGCAGACGCCATTCAACAAATCGAGACGCACGCAGAGGAAGTGAGGGCCAGCCTGCATACAAATGCGGATGCTTTACGCGCCTCCGTGCAGGAGCAGGTCGCGGCCAACATCGCCACTCAGCGCGCGGCCTTTGAGGCCGAGCGTGGCACGCTCGAAGTCGCGCTGGGCGCAGCGCGGATACAGATCGTCACGGCCTTAGGCGCGCGCCTGGCCGAGGCGGACGCGAGCGGCAACGCCGCCAAGGCAAGTCTGCGCGCGACCTACGCGCAACATCGTGCGAGCGTTACCACCATCGTCCAGGAATACGTCGCGCACGCAGAGGAGATGCGTACTCATTACGCGACGCACGTTCATACGCGCACACAGGCATCGGCGGCTGAAGCGCGGCGGCGCGGCGCGGCCAAAGCCGCTTCCTATCCGACCGACGAGCGAGGTCGCGCACAGGCCAGCGCCGCGCGCGGCGTGGCGGAAGAGGCGGCGCGCGAGATCGAAAAGCGCGAGCCCGATACTATCGAAGCCGTCGAGGAACTCGTCGTAGACATTCCAGATCAGTTTCGTGAGAAAGGGCAGGAGGCGCTCGAAGGCTTTGACGACGGCCTCGAAGAGCAACTCGAGAAGATTGACGAGCAGGTGCAGGCCGTCAAGGACAGTTTGAATGAAGAGGCCGAACAGGCCAACGCACAGCTTGATGAGCTGGGCGATCAGTTGCACGGCCAGCTCGACTCAATCGAAGAGGCGGCCATCGCGCACGCCGAGGCGCTCCTGCCACAAGCCGAGGCGCAGATTCAGAGCAGCCTCGACAGCGCGCTGGCACAACTCGATACATCCGTCCCGCAGGCGATTGACCAAATCAACCAAACCTCCGAACAGGCGGCGCAAGCCATGCTCGACATCCCCACACCTGACGTAGCAGCCTCGCAGGAGTTTCTCAATCAAGTCCTGACCTTCATGCAAGGTATCGTGACTAAAGCGGGCGAAGGGTTGGTTCAGGCCGGCGAGGGAATGGGCGGGACGTTCACAGAGGCCAGCACGGCGACGAGTGAGAGTTTAACTGACCTTGAGGCGCAAACCGCCGAAGACCTGGCAACGTTCCGCGAGACGAGCAACACGGCGCTCACGGATTTCGTGGCGCAAGTGGATGAAAGATTCGGCGAATCAATCCTTCAACTGACACAGGGCTTCACCGAGGCTCAAACCGGGATCGGGGAAGAACTGGCCCTCAAGGTCGAAGATTTAAGGGGAGAGTTTGGCACAATCCTGGCGGACGCGGAAGCGAAGATCGTCGAAGCCGTTGACGCTGGGCTGGCGAAGAACGATGAATCGCTGGGGCAGCTCGACGCCTCGATGGAGGAGGCTGCGAGCGATGCGGCATGGGACTACGACCATCCGATCCTCTCAACCATCCGCGACATCGGGGCCTTCATCCTCGGCGCGCTGGCCGCCATCGTCGTCATCCTGATCGTGATCGTCGTTGTCATCGTCGCTTTCAAAGCCCTCGTGGCTGGCCTGGTGTTTCTGGGCGTCTCCGCCGCCGTTGCTGAATTCGTGGTGGCGGTGATTGGGCTCGGCATGCTTGCCTATGGTGTCTATGAAGCGTACCAGGCGCGCGTCGGGCGAGGCGAGGGCGGAGGCTGGGGAACCTTCGGCATGGCCTTGCTGGACATGACGGGTTTGACGGATATGTATCGCGCCTTTACGGCACCAGGTCTCAGCCCGTTCGAGCGCGGCTGGCTGTTCGGTGAAGGGCTGGTGAAGCTTGTGACCACGGTCTTGCTGGTGCGCGGCGCGTGGCGGTTTGTCAGAGGCGGCGGCCTGCGCGCGGCTTGGCGCGGATTGTGGCGCGGCGCAGGACGTTTAGCACGAAGCATCGGACGAGGACTGCGCAGCGTCGGCAGAGGTATCGGACGAGGCGTGCGCGCCATCGGCAGAGGTATCGGGCGGGGAGTACGTGGAATCGGTAGAGGTCTGCGCGACCTCGGTAGAAGAATCCGTGGGCGCAGGGGGCGCTCCCGCAGGGGAGGTTGTTTCGTGGCTGGCACGAAAGTCCTCACACCCGCAGGGCCGCGAGAGATAGAAGCTCTCTCACGCGGTGACGTTGTTATCTCGCTCGACCCGCTCGCCGGTGAGCAAACTGTCGAACGAATTCGGAGAACGTTTGTGCGCACCGTGCCTGTGCTGCTCGATATTTACATCGGGTCTACAATCATCACTTGTAGTCCTGAACACCCCTTCTGGGCGGAGGGCGATGGTTGGCGACGGGCTGGAAGCCTCATGCCGGGCGACCTGCTGCTGACGCATGACAGCCACCGCCTCGCGGTAAATAAGGTGAGCCGACGTGAAGGCTCTTTCGCCGTTTTCAATATCGAAGTCGAAGGCGTGCACACCTATCATGTCTCTGAGCTCGGTATCCTTGTGCACAACAAGGCAATGATGTTGAGGGCTACTCCGAAAGGGCGTCAGATCACCGGCCACGCTGCCGAAGATAGTTTGGCCCGTCATGGTTTTAGAGAGCCTTGGGCTGATGTTGATGCCGTCATAGACGGCGCTACTCGTACAGTCGAGCAAGCCGATGGAGCTACAGTCCACATTCAAAGTCTGGGAGGGAGAAGGTACAACTTCGTGATCGAAGGTGAGAGCGGAATCGTCACCGGGATGCGAAATGTGCCTGCAAAGCAAATGAATACCTTCGCCAGAAATTATGGTTGGGAACCGTGGCCTTAAAAGATTCATTTTATCAGTCTGATGCCGAAGCGAGATGCTTCGCCGGGAGAAAACTATGAACCGCACATGCGTGCTCGAAGGTGATGGATTTAGGATTTCCTTCGAGATGGAAGCTCTGAAAACGGAAAAGGACGATTTGACGGCGAAGAAATATGTTGATCTCGTCGTTGAAATCAAGCTCGACTCGACATTGAAGGGACTTACGATGGAGTCTGTCCCAACGATTACCGCCATCAAAGACCTGCACAACCTGACGCAGTATCTTGAACAGCATCTGGCCAAGCTCGCAGAAACCCCCAACAAAGAGTCCTGGACATTCGTGGCCGGTGATGGTTTTCAACTTCAGGCTTTTGAAGGGAGTCTGTTTTTAGAACCTGCGAGCGAGTTTACCCTGCGATGCATGGTCAACGTTGGCACAAGCAGCGAGGACGGGACGAGTGTCTATGCAGGGGCTGAGGGCGTCGTGACTATCAAAGACACAATAGCATTTGTCGCTTCGATGCGCGCTGCGCTAGCCGAGCTGGCCAGTTAGCGGCGCGTCATCTTCACACGCGTGTATGGCTATGAGAAACCTTTCCTCATTCCGCAACCTTCATCAGGGCTCGACCATCGTCGTTTGTGGCTGCGGCGAGTCGTTGAACGAGTTGACGCAGCCTGAGCGCTTTATCACCATCGGCGTCAACGACGTTGGGCGGCTCTTCACGCCGAACTATCTGGTGGTGGTTAACCCGCGCTCGCAGTTCGCGGGCGACCGCTTTCGCTATGTCGAGACTTCGCGGGCCGAGTACGTGTTTACGCAGTTGAATCTTGGACTGGCGCGCGGCAACGTCGTCAAGTTCCGCTTAGGCGCTTACGGAGGGACGAGCTTCAACGGGTCGGACGTGTTGCACTACACGCAGAATTCGCCCTATGTGGCGATGTGCCTGGCGATATACATGGGCGCGGCGCGCATCGGCGTCATCGGTCTTGACTTTACAGAACACCACTTCTTCGCGCGCACGGGCACGCACGCGTTGAGCCGCCAGCTTGCAACCATTGATGGACAGTACAGGCGACTCGGCGAGTCCCTCAGGGAGCGGGGTGTGGAGGTCTTTAATCTCAGCCGCGCGAGTCGTCTGACCGCTTTCCCGAAGATGACATTGGAGGAGTTTAGCGCGCGAGCCGGAAAGGCAGTGAGCAGGCCGGTGGTGAATACTGCTTTGGCCCAAGCCGGATTGACGGTCGCGCCAAACGGAAACGG
>DATLMN010000086.1:0-26915 GCA_035537255.1 Pyrinomonadaceae bacterium
TTACTGCAATCGCTCGACGAAATTTTTGACCTGTTGCTGTTCGATAGACGACAGGTCGCGGAACTCTACGCCGAAGCTGTCCTGCGTGCCCAGATGAACGACCTGTCCGTGTAAGGATAGAGCATGTTCCGTGCCCATCAAAAGGAGGCCCAGGAGGTCGCCTAGCTGCACGTTGTTGCGCGCCGGAAGATAACGGACGCGCAGGCCGCCGAGGCTGATGTCGCTCGCTTCGCCCAGGCCTATGGATTCGTCCAGGCTCAAATCCTGCACGGCCAGACTCATACGCGGTCTCACGTCGTAGCGCGGAAACCTGCGCTTCTCTTCCCAGGAGAAATGCGTGTTGGATTGCACATCCGTCATCGGCCGCTCCTTTCTATCTATCACAAATCACCCGCCGCCCGACAGGAAATCCTCAGAGCCTTGCAGAGAAGAAGACCAAGCGCGCTTAAGTTGAGCTAAAGCCGCAGATGCTTTGAGCGTATCTATAGATCAACGGAGAGGCGCGCGATGCTCTCTAATGCTCCATCTCATCCTCGTCGTCTTCCGTCTGCTCTGAGGGATCATTAAAGCGCGGGGCGGCGGGCTCCCAGACCAGCCCGCGCCATTCATCCGTCGCGTCCAGCAGTTGAAGCGCAGCCAGCGGATGCGCGGCGTTGCGTTCGAGCCGCAGGACTTCCGTGACGACCCTCAGCTTGTGGCCCTCTTCGCCAAGCACGCTTAGCTGCACGCGGCTGCCGACATCCGGCAACTCGCGCTGCAAGTGAACCAGCGCGCCCTCGGGGCCGACGTTCTCCGTAGTCCCTTCGGCGACGACGTGCGCGCCGTCTTCCCTGTCCCACTCAGCCCGCACGAGCAGGGAGGTCAGATAACGCGGCCCGTTTCTATTCTCCGCATTGATGTGTCGGCGCATAAACTCCATCTCCCTTGAAAAACAAAAGCTGCCGATAATTTCGTTGTCGTTTGACGACCATTTAGTAAAGGTAAACGATCAATCGCACTTAAAAACCGCAAAAACAGTGGCGAGTGACAAGTAATAAAAAAGCGCGTTCCGAAATGTTGCTTGAAAACTGCTATAGCAATAAGCTCTGTAGGAGCTTGATGCTTATAGCTCAACTGCTTTCTCTTGAATTTCCAGCCCCATGAGGGGCGACATGTCGCTCCTACGGAGCTTGTCCCTTTAAAGCTCATCACAAACTATAAACATTCAGCTCCTACGGAGCTAATGCCCCGGTGGTTCTCAATCGGCGGTTCTCAAGCGGTTCTCAAATAGCTTCTCACTCGTCACTCTTCACTTGTCACTGCTCTCTTCACTCCTCTTCCGCGCGGAGTTTCTCAAGAATGGAGAAGTCTTCGAGCGTGGTCACGTCGCCCGCGACTACTCCGCCCGAAGCGATCTCGCGTAGCAGGCGGCGCATGATCTTGCCCGATCTGGTCTTCGGCAGCATATCCGTAAAGCGTATCTCATCGGGGCGAGCGAGCGCGCCGATCTCTCTTGCGACGTGGCGGCGCAACTCCTCTTTGAGCACGTCCGAAGCCGCGTGCGTGCCTTCGAGCGTGACGAAGGCGACGATGCCGGAGCCTTTCAGCTCGTCCGGGCGTGCGACGACCGCAGCTTCTGCGACCGCTTCGTGAGAGACGAGCGCGCTCTCTATCTCGGCAGTCCCAAGGCGATGACCGCTGACATTAATCACGTCGTCAACGCGCCCCATGATCCAGAAATAACCGTCCTCGTCGCGCCGCGCGCCATCGCCTGCGAAATAGACTCCCGTGATCTCCGACCAGTAGGCTTGACGATACCTTTCGTCGTCATTCCAGATTGTTCTGAGCATAGAAGGCCAGGGGCGCTTGATGACCAGATAGCCGCCTTCGTTCGCGCTGACGGACGCGCCGCTGCGAGTCATCACGTCTACCTCTATGCCGGGCAAAGGCCGCGTGGCAGAGCCTGGCTTAGTCGGCGTCGCGCCGGGCAGAGGCGAGATCATGATCGCGCCCGTCTCCGTCTGCCACCATGTATCGACGATGGGACAGCGCCCCTTGCCTATGATCTCCCTGTACCACATCCAGGCCTCCGGGTTGATCGGCTCTCCGACGCTGCCGAGCAGCCGCAGAGAAGATAGGTCATGTTTGAGCGGCCACTGCTCGCCCCATTTGATAAAGGCGCGAATCGCCGTCGGCGCAGTGTACAGGATATTGACGCGATGGCGCTCGACGATTCGCCAGAAACGATCAGGCTCAGGCCAGTTCGGCGCACCCTCGTACATCAGCGTGGTCGCGCCGTTCGACAGCGGCCCGTAGATCACATAAGAGTGTCCCGTCACCCAGCCGATGTCCGCCGTACACCAGTAGAGGTCTTCGTCCTTCAGATCAAAGACCCATTTCGTCGTCAGATGCGTCTGCAACAGATAACCGGCGGTGGTGTGCAGAATGCCTTTAGGCTTGCCCGTCGTTCCTGAAGTGTAGAGGATAAAGAGCGGGTGCTCGCTGTCCAGTTCTTCGGCAGGACAATGATCGTCGACAGTCTCCATCAGTTCGTGCCACCAGTGATCGCGTCCCGCCTGCATATTGATACGCGTGCCCGTGCGGCGCACGACGACGCAGCCAGTGATGGTCGGCGTTCCCTTAAGCGCCTCGTCGACCAGCGGTTTGAGTTTGACTTCAGCGCCGCGCCGCCATCCGCCGTCGGCGGTCACAACCAGCTTGCAGCCTGCATCGTTGATGCGATCTTTCAGAGAGTCTGCGGAGAATCCGCCGAAGACGATGGAATGTGTCGCGCCGATGCGCGCGCAGGCCAGCATCGCGACGGCCAGCTCCGGAATGAGCGGCATGTAGAGCGCCACGCGGTCGCCCGTCTTCACATTCATACGCTTCAAGACGTTGGCGAAGCGGCAGACCTCTCTGTGCAGTTGTTGATAGGTGAGCGTGCGCACCTCGCCGGGCTCGCCCTCCCAGATGATCGCGGCCTTGTTGCGCCGCCAGGATTTCAAATGACGATCCAGACAGTTAAAGGAGATGTTGATGCGACCATTCGTGAACCACTCGGCGTGCGGCGGCTCCCATTTCAAAACCGTGTCCCACTTTTTGAACCACTCAAGCTCGGCTTCGGCCATACGCGCCCAGAAAGCATCCGGCGTATCGCGTGCCTCCGTCCTCAACTTCTCCAACTCTTCCATCGAAGTGAGAGAGGCGCGCGCGGCGAAATCTTCAGGAGGCGGAAAGACGCGCCTCTCTTGAAGCACAGACTCGATGTTCGGTGTGACGGACGACATAACCTCTGATTGCTCTCCCCTTGGGATCAGGATAAACGTGCGCGCCCACCGATTTGCTTAATGCTGAAAGATTGGCCTTTGGGAACGCGCGGATGGCTCTCTGTGTACCACAAAAAGGCTTGTACCGACAACGATTGTGCAGCGTGGACGGAGCGGCTTGCGCTTCTATTCGGCACGACGAAAACTATAGACCGGCACAAAAGAGAGAGCACAAAAAAGCGAAAGCGCAGAATCATGTGGACTCTGCGCCTTCGCTTTTTGTTTAGTTCGTCCGGCCTGATGGCTCAGGTACGCTCGTCAAGTATCTCTCCCTCGGTCTTGAGCCACTTGGCGTAGGCCAGACCGAAGCAACAGAGCGCGAGCGCGCCGTTTGCCAGCAGCCCGTGGGCCAGAGCCTTCCACGCAGCATCCGTGTCGGGATCACGAGCGCCAAAGGTCTCGTGTCTGTCAATAAAGGGATCGCCCTCTGTGATGGTCACGGTGTAGACCAGCGGGTTCACCAGGGCAGCGGTGTTTCGCTTGTTCTCAAGCGAAGCGCCGATGACTCCCATCACCAGATAAAAGATGAGGGTCAACACGACGCCTGCCCAAGCACCTATGCGAAATCGCTGCATCGCGCTGTACTGTATAAAGGCCGCCGCCCCCGCGACCGCGAAAGTAAAGCACGCCGTAATCGCCGCCAGTTGAAGCCCGCTCGGGATGTTCTGCGGATAAAAGAACCCGTCCATGTGAAAGCTGGCCCAGAGCGCCGTCAATCCAAAGAGTGAAATGCCTAGCGCGAGCATAAAGGTCACGAGCGCTTTCTTGATCTCTCTGCGCTGAAACAGAGAGAGCGGATCAGAGCTTGCGCTCCACCATTCACGCAGACGCTCGCGCCCGAGAGCAGAACTCCCTGCCAGCACCATCAACGCAGCCCAGTTCAGCAGTAGATAGATAACCAGACGCACATTCGGCGGAAAGAGAAAGAATCTATTGTAAGGCCCACGATCAATGCCGCCCCACAGCAAGCCCGTCAGCACTGCTTCCGAAGAGGCGAAAAAGAGCCAGACCGGCCACGAACGCAGCGGAATCAACTGGCTCGCCTTGATGCGCCGCACTGTTCCGGCGAACGCCCAGACTCCGACGAAGGCCAGCAGACCAAGAATGACAAGCTGTGCTCCGACGTTGATTCCGTAAAAATACCAGGGCGCATAGTCGCTCGACGAACGATGATAGCCGTCAAAATACTGGTACAGCGCGAGCGCCACGAGCGCGCCCAGGCCGCCCACTGCCGGGCCGATCAGCAGACCACCGCGCAGGAAACGATCAGACGGGCCGGAGAGCGCCGCCGAGATAAAAAGCCCGACCGACTGGCAACACAGCCCGCCCAACAGTAGAAAGAGACTGAGCCGCACAAACCCGAAGAAGTCCACCCCGCCGATGACCGCCGCCATCATAAAGAAAGGGAAGATCAGCGCCGTCAGCAGGTAGCCTATGAGACCGCTGCCGACGAATTTCCCCGCCGCCATCTCAAACGGCGAAGAGAGCACCATCTGCTGAAAAATCGATGTGCCGCGCACCTTCTCCTGAATAAAGGAGAGCGCAGCAGTCGCCGGTGTCAAAATAAAGAGCAGGGCAAAGAGGACGACTCCGAGCAGCCAGTACATATCGTTGCCGAACTTATGGATCTGTGCCTCCGGCGAGAGATAGGTTCGGGTCGTCGCTTCATTCCACGACACGCCACCGACCACCATCATCAGGGCAAGCGTCAGTCCCGCGATAAAAAGCACCCTCTTGGGTGGCAGCGTGACGCGCAGGCTTCTCAAAAGTTCCGGATTGAGTCGTGCAGTCCAATTCGAGTTCATCACTTCTCCTTAAAAAAATAGCTGAAGAGAGACACGGTGGAAAAATAGCTCAAGAGACGCGGTGGCTGCCGACAGCCATAAACACATCTTCGATGGTCAAGCGCCGCTCGTAGAAAGAGACTATACCGGGATGCGCCAGCACGATCTCGCAATGCAGGCGCGCGAGCGCGGCGCGGTCGCCGTCAAAGGCGCAATCTATCGTCAACTCTTGGGCGTTGATGTTCTTCAAATCATCTCGGCCCGCAAGCGCAGAGGCGAGCACGCGCGTCGCCGTTTCGTCCATCAGTTCTATGCGGACACTGATGCCGCCGCCGCCTATCGTCTCAATCAACTCATCTATGCGACCGGAGCGAATCGAATGTCCCTGCTCCATGATGATGACCGAAGTACAAAAATCGGCCAGCTCCGTCAAAATATGCGAGCTGACGATGAGCGTCGTCCCCAGAGAGCCCAGCTCTTTAATCAAATCGCGCAGCTCTATGCGTGCCAGCGGGTCAAGGCCGCTCGCCGGTTCATCCAGGAGCAGCACCTTCGGCGCGTGCAGCAATGTTTTGGCGATCACCAGACGTTGACGCATGCCGCGCGAAAGAGAGCCGACTGCCGCGTCCGTTTTTGAAGTGAGGCTCGTCAGTTCCAGCACGCTCGCGATGCGCTTTTCAACGCGATCCGCTTCCACCCTGTGTGCCCGCGCAAAGTATTCCAGGAATTGCCGGACGGTCAATTCGTCGTAGAGGCCGAAGGTGTCCGGCACGTAACCGACGATCTCGTGCAGGCGCTTGGGCTCGGCACCGATCTTGATGCCGTCAACCTCTATACGCCCGCTTGTCGGACGCAGGAGTCCCGCGAGCATCTTCAAAAGCGTCGTCTTACCCGCGCCGTTCGGGCCGATCAGGCCGCAAATCTCGCCCTGCTGGACGAACATATCAATGTCGCGAACGGCGGGCTTGGTCTCGTAGTATTTGGAAAGGTCGAATGTGCTGATCATCAAGGTTCACCGGAATCAACTGCCGCCAGAGCGCACGCTCTCTTCGTGTGGCGGTTCACGCTGATAGACGAACGTGGGATGCAGACTTGCCGACAGACGGTTGGAAAGGAGTCAACCGGTTTTAGGAAATCCAGTTTACGGCAGTGCCTTTGATTCTCCAGACATTCCCTTCTTTGACCAGAAAGACGAGCGAGCCCGTACCGCATGTCGTTCCACAAACGGACGAGAAATAGACAAGCGCCTGATTCATATCGCGATTGAATCCGACCTTGGAGAGCGTGATAAATCCTTCGTAATGCGGATAGTCACGATCAAAAGCTTGCCAGCCGCCCTCGCCTTCACTGAAATAACTTTCAATCTGCTGCGCGTCGACGAAGCGGCTCGCGCCGGGCAAGCGTAAACGTTTATCGAAAAGGTAAGACTGCTCGTTGGCGTCGAAAAAGCTATCGAGCGTCTCCGCTTGCATCAGGGGAAGCTGCCGCGTTATTTCTTCGAGCATATTGTCGCGAGATTTATAGTTAAAACCGTCAATGCTCGTGAGATCACGTATCAAGACCCTGTCAGTGTGCCCGCCCTGATAGAGCGGAATAAGCAGAGCTGAATAGACCGCATGTTCTTCGACATCACGCAGGGAAGGCTGCGCGCAGCCGTCGAAGCCTGCTCCGCTTTCGCTACGGCAAAGCGCAGGAATGTCTGCGGCGGGATCGTCGAAAAATCGCGTCAGAGCGTCACCCATGAAGGTCAAAAGGAAGGTCACAAAGAGCCCGACCGTAAAGGTCAGCATCATTACCAGAGGACGAAATATCAGGCGTTGCATAAATCTTTACTCCCCTCTCTTTAAGAGCCAAACCAGTAGAGACACCTGGACCTTTACTCCCTTAGACGCCCGTTAGACCGAAAAGTTCCTGAGGCTGTGCAGCGGAGGATGATGCGCGGTCTGCGCGACCAACGTCCTGGCCTACGGGTTATAGTAATCCTAGATCAGCGACGGAACGGCAAGCAAGCTTCTCTGTGCAAGATTATCAGGGCAGCAGAGTCACAGGCTGTGCGCTTTCAAGACCGAATATATCTTTTGCTGCCCTGATCGCGCTTGAAATAACCGCCGGGCTGGTCGATGATAACCTTCCGTATCTAATCCGGATGGGAAAGGTATGTCATGAGTAAAAGGAAACTTTTGTACGGCTTGGCGCTTATCCTCGTCGTCTTTGGCGCATCTGCCGGACGGGTGTTGATGCCGCAGGTGCTCGCCCATAATCAAACTCCTGTTCAGCTGCCCTCTGCGTCTCCGACTCCTCCCGCAACTTTGCGCGACGAGCGCTTGTGGCGTGAAGCGCAGCGCATACATAGCAGGGCGCTGGTGATAGACACTCATAACGACATCACCTCGCCGATGGTGGACGAAGACTACGACATCGGCACGCCCTCCGCCGGTAAATATCATACGGACATCGCGCGCATGAAGGCCGGCGGGCTGACCGCAGAGTTCTTTTCGATCTACGTGGATAAAAGTTACGTGAAAGACGGAGGCTCTGCGCGGCGCGCGCTCGATATGATAGACATGGTCTATCGCGCGGTCGAACGCCATCCGCGTGATTTTCTGTTCTCGACTTCGACGGCAGACATACGGCGCGCCAAACGCGAGGGGCGGATTGCGGCGCTGATGGGCATAGAGGGCGGCCACGCGATTGAAAATTCGCTCTCCGCCCTGCGGGACTTTTACCGTCTGGGCATACGCTATATGACCCTGACGCACAACAACACGAACGACTGGGCTGATTCGTCGCGCGACGAGGCGCACCATAACGGGCTGACGAAGTTCGGCAAAGAGGTCGTGCGCGAGATGAATCGTCTGGGCATGCTCGTAGATGTCTCGCACGTCTCGGACAAGACGATGAGCGACGTGCTCGATATATCAAAAGCGCCGATCATCGCTTCGCACTCTTCGGCACGCGCGCTCAACGATCACCCGCGTAATATTTCGGACGACCTGCTGCGCCGCATCGCTACAAACGGCGGCGTCGTGATGGTCAACTTTTATCCGGGCTTTCTAGACAGTCAATACGCAGCGGCCGCAAAGGCGCGCACCGACCGGCTCAAGCCGCAACTGGATGCTCTCGCAGAGCAGTTCAAAAATGATCCGAAGCGACTCGCGGCTGAGACGAAGAAGATAGAAGACGCTAATCCCTTGCCGCCGTCACCGCCGCTCTCCGTGCTGATCGATCATATAGATCACATCAGGAAAGTCGCGGGCGTAGATCATGTCGGTCTGGGTTCGGACTTTGACGGCGTGCCTAGTCTGCCGCTGGGCATGCAGGATGTCTCAGCGCTTCCGAACATTACTTACGAACTGCTGCGGCGCGGTTACAGCGAGAAGGATATTCGCAAGGTGCTCGGCGAAAATTTTATGCGCGTCTTTAGCGAAGCAGAGCGCGTGGCACAGAGCACACGAACCAGGATCAGCGGTGAAGGCAGCGTTCGACGCATAGATTCAACACCGAACAGATAGCAGGGCTTGATAAAAATTTGAGGGCGCGCGTGGTTGGTTTACGAATCAACCACGCGCGCCCTGTTGTCTTCTCTTTACAGGCTGAGAAAGCTGATCGCTCCTTCAGCGTTACGGGTTCTTAAGCGGAAGTTCTATCTTCCACCGCCGCCACCGCCGCCCGAGCCGCCGGAACCGCTTCCGCCGCCTGAGCCAGAACCGCCGCCGCTGCCACCGGAGCCACCGCCGCCCTCGCGACCACCGCCACCGCCTTCACGGCTACCAGGGTCGTTACCGCCGCCTCCTCCTTCACGGCTACCTTCACGGCCACCGCCACCACCGGAACCACCGCCGCCGCCCTCGCGACCGCCGCCACCACCGGAACCCGAGCCGCCACCAGCACCGCCACCGCCGCCCGAGCCGCCGGAACCGCTTCCACCGCCTGAGCCAGAACCGCCGCCGCTCCCGCCTGAACCTGAACCACCTCCACTGCCGCCGGAGCCTGAGCCGCCTCCGCTCCCGCTGCCGCCACCACCTTGTGCATCATCGTCCATCAATTTGTACTGTGCCATCGGATAGTTCTCCCTTCGGGTTAGGTGTTTCATTGATCAATGGAAAACGCAGACCGTGCCGTTAAACTATGGCAATACGTATGCGTCAGAAATAGGTCGGCTTAATCTAGAATCAAGCGGCATGCCGCTCACGAATCTATATTGAGTCATGCGAATAGCTAACAAACCTTAAGGGGCGCTCTGTCTATTATCTTCTTCCGGCATGTCTTCAGACATACACGGTCAGGATAAAAGCGTACATAGATTCCGATTCTTCACGGACTTAGGACGCGTCCTGTCTTCAAAACAAGCGAGCAGTTAAATATTTTTACTGCCGACTGAAAAGTGGTTTTGAGCCGTGGGGGAATAATCCGCTTCCTTGTGCGGAGTGAGAACTTTGCTGCTTTGCGCTTAGTTTAAGTGCCGTCATTGTAGGCCAGCCTCAACGCTTTCTGTTGTACGCTTCCGTACGAAGCTGTTATAAATCTTTTGATCAAACACAGGCTACGCGTCAGTGCAGGTAAAGAGCAAAGCCTCTTCCTTAACACCTCGCGTGCTATAATTTTCCTTTCATCATGACGCGCGCAGGCATCTACATTCACATTCCTTTCTGTCGTTCACGCTGTTCCTATTGCGACTTTGCTACGGGAGCTTATGAAGGAGCGCTGGCCGAACGTTATACGAACGCCGTCGGCTCGGAGATCAAGTCGTTTCAAACAGCGGCCATCGCATCCGACACGACCGCCATAGAGGTCGATACGATCTACTTCGGAGGCGGCACGCCTTCGCTGCTCACAGGGCGGCAGTTGGCCCATCTGCTTGAGACCGTGCATAGTCGTTTCAGCGTCGCGGCTGATGCGGAAATAACGATGGAGATGAACCCTGGCACGTTGACACTTGCGACGCTCAATAAGTTTCGCCGTCTGGGCGTTAACCGTGCGAGCTTTGGCGCGCAGACTTTCGACGACCGAGAGCTTCGTCGTCTCGGTCGCCAGCACACAGCGGCGGATGTCCGGCAGACCATACGTGACCTGCGCGCAGCAGACTTCGATAACATCAGCTTCGATCTGATCGCGGGACTGCCAGCGCAAACGCTCGAAGCCTGGTCGCGCAATCTGGACGAGGCTTTACAGCTTAGGCCGGAGCATCTGTCGCTCTACTTGCTGGAAGTGCACGAAGGAACGCCGCTCGCCGAACAGATCAAGCGCGGCGCTGAAGCCAAGCCGGATGAGGACGTGGCGGCGCTGATGTACGAATTGATGATTGAGAAGGCCACGGCCTGCGGTTACGAGCATTACGAGATTTCCAATCTCTGCCTTCCGGGCTACGAGTCGCGCCACAACTCGAAGTACTGGACGGGCGCGCCCGTTTACGGCTTCGGCTGCTCGGCTCATTCTCATGACGGAGATCGCCTTCGCTGGGCCAACGAGCGCGATGCTGCGCGCTATACCGAACTGATCGAAGCAGGCCGCTCGCCCGTCGTCGTAACGACAGAGCTTGACGAGCGCGAGGCGCAGTCGGAAGCAGTATTCCTTGGCCTGCGTCTCTTGCAGCGTGGCATAAATTTTAGCGAATACCGCGCACGCTTCGGCAAGGACTTGCGCGCAGGCCACGCGGACGACCTGAAACGTCTCAGCGCAGCCGGGTTGATCTCCTGCGAGGATGATTTAATTAAACTGACTCGCCACGGCGCTCTCCTTTCCAACGAGGTCTTTACAGCATTTATCTGAAGAAACAGTTTTCAGTTTTTAGTTCTCAGTTTTAAGCAAAGACCATCTGCTTTGACTGAGAACTAAAAACTGAAAACTAAAAACTGAACCGATGATTGATCTTCGTAGCGATACAGTGACAAAGCCAACGCCGGCGATGCG
Organism: Pyrinomonadaceae bacterium; assembly: GCA_035537255.1. Taxonomy (GTDB): domain Bacteria; phylum Acidobacteriota; class Blastocatellia; order Pyrinomonadales; family Pyrinomonadaceae; genus DASQYE01. Next base: position 11,000 of record DATLMN010000086.1, read on the forward strand.
CCGCGCGATGGCGGAAGCAGAGGTCGGCGATGATGTCTATGGTGAAGACCCGACCGTGAACCGTTTGCAGGAGCGTGCGGCTGCCATTTTTGAGAAGGAGGCCGCGCTTTTTGTCCCGACGGGCTCGATGGGCAATCAGATTGCGGTCAAGCTGCACACGCGCCCCGGCACAGAGGTCATCATAGAAGAGCGCGGCCACATCTTCAATTTCGAGATGGCTTCGATGGCGGCAATCTCCGGCACGCTCGCTCGCCCGGTCAAAAGCATGGACGGGAGCGGGATTCTCAACTGGTCCGAGATCGAAGCGGCGATTCATGTGGGCGGCGCTTATTACGTTGCTCCGACCGCACTGATCGCGCTCGAAAACTCGCACAATCTGGCGGGCGGCACATTGCTATCGCGTGCCCGCACGGAGGAGATAGCAGAGCACGCACACTCGCTAGGTCTTCCGGTTCATCTGGACGGCGCGCGTATCTTCAACGCGGCGGCGGCGCTGGGCGAGAGTGTCGCAGACCTTGCGCGCCCCGTTGATTCCGTGATGTTCTGTTTGTCAAAGGGATTGGGCGCGCCCGTCGGCTCTATGTTGCTGGGGGCGCGCGACTTTATCGCGGAGGCGCGTCGCTGGCGAAAACTTCTGGGCGGAGGAATGCGACAGGCCGGAGTAATCGCTGCCGCTGCGCTGGTCGCCCTAGAAGAGACGCCCGCGCGATTACACTTGGATCACGAGAACGCACGCCGTCTGGCCGAAGGACTGGCAGAGCTTCCGGGCATCCAGATTGATCCCGAACGTGTTGCCACCAACATCGTCATCTTCGATGTGACAGGAACGGGACAAGCGGCTGATGAGATTTGCGCACGTTTGGGAGAGCGCGGCGTGCTCGCCTCAGGCTTTGGCCAATCCATACGCATGGTGACGCACTACGATGTCTCAAGCGAAGATATTGAAACCGCGCTTCAAGCATTGCGTGCTATCCTTCGCGATCAGTAAAAAGCTCTAAACTGAAAACTGATTACTGACTACTGATTACTCTTCCCATATGACTCGACCAATGATCATCGCCATTGACGGCCCATCGGGGGCGGGCAAGTCCACGCTCGGTCGCATGATCGCGCGCGAGTTGAATCTGCTCTACATAGACACGGGCGCGATGTACCGCGCGGTCGCCCTCGCAATCATCGAAGCAGGCTTGAGCAGCCGCGACATTCCGGCAATCGTGCGCGTCGCCGAGAGCGCCGAGATCAATCTAGCGGGTGATCCGGATTCCTTGCAGGTGATACTGAATGGTCAAGACATCTCGGACAAGATTCGCACGGAAGAGGTGAGCCACTCGGCATCTGTCATCTCCGTCATCCCCGAAGTGCGCCACGCTCTCGTCGCCCGCCAGCGAGAGCTGGGCAGACAGGGCGGCGTCGTCCTGGACGGGCGCGACATCGGCACTATCGTCTTTCCCGAAGCCGACATCAAGTTTTACCTGACGGCTGCGCCCGAAGAGCGCGCCGCGCGCCGCTACGAAGAGGATCGCCTGCGCGAGCGCGACCTGACTTTTGAAGAGACGCTCGCGGACATCAACACGCGCGACCAGCGCGATTCCACACGCGCGGACTCTCCGCTCGCCATCGCCGAAGACGGCGTCGTCATAGATTCAACAGAGCTTCCCATCGAAGCGGTCTTCGAGCGCATGATGGAGATCATACGCGAGCGGCAAACAGGACAGGGAAAATAACTTCAGAGGTCGACGCGGCGCGGCAGATCAAACGAAGGAGCACGGACATAATGAGACTACCGAAGTCCTTCTTCAAACGTGAAGCCGTCTTCACCATGCTCTTCGAGATCGCGATGCCCATCGTGAGCCTCTTTGTTGTTCTCTTTCTCTATCTCTGGCGCTGGCTGAGTCGCTAAGAATTTTTGCTGGCTGAGTCGCTAAGAATTTTTTATGTTTACCGGAATCATCGAAGAGCTGGGGCGTGTGCAGGGCATAGAGAGGCGCGGCGAGGGCGCGCGCATCGTGGTCGAAGCGCGCGTGGTGACCGAAGGGACTAACGAGGGTGATTCCATTGCGGTCAATGGCGTTTGCCTGACCGCGATTGATGTGCGCGCGGGTTCGTTTGCCGCAGACGGCTCGCGCGAAACCCTTGAGCGCTCGACGCTCGGACGACTTCGCGCCGGGTCACGGGTCAATCTGGAGCGCGCCGTTACTCCTTCGACGCGTCTGGGCGGCCATATCGTGCAGGGGCACGTGGACGCGCGCGGGCAATACCTCTCGGCGGAAGAACACGGCGGCTCCTGGACAGTTCGCATCAAGTATCCGCAGGAGCTGGCGCGTTATCTGGTCTTTAAGGGCTCTGTCTCTGTCGAGGGCATCAGCCTGACGGTCGCCGCGCTCACCGATGAGTATTTCGAGATCGCCGTTATTCCCAAAACATGGGCCGTGACAAATCTTTCGCACCTGCGCCCGCACGACGAAGTTAATCTTGAGGCGGACATCATCGCCAAATACGTCGAGCGTATCCTCAGTGTCGGTGCGAACAATAATGCGGAGCCGCAGGGCTCGTCCCTGACGATGGAGAAGCTAAGGAATCTGGGTTACGAGTGACGAAGTGAAGCGGGATAAAAAAAAGAAGTTTACGGTTCGGCAAGATCATTTAATCATTTGAAGCCGGAAGGAGCGAGTATGAGCGCGAGCGTGACTCCATTTAACAGAGGCGTGGTAAATCCTATCGACTGTTACAAGGCCGGTTGGAACTTGATTAAAGAGCGTTACTGGCTTTTCATGGGCATCTCGGCGGTCGGGATACTGCTCGGTAGCGTAGCCCCCATGGGACTGCTGCTTGGGCCAATGATGTGCGGCATATTCTTCTGCCTGTTCGCGCACATTCGCGGCGAGAAGGTCAGCCTTGAAATGCTTTTCAAAGGCTTCGACTATTTTTCTCAGAGCCTGATCGCGACGCTCGTCCAGATAATTCCCGTCTTTCTGGTGGCGTTGCCCGTCTACGTCATCTTTTTCATCATGTTCATGGGCAAGATGAATGCGCCGCGCGGTCGCGGCACACGCGGCGCTCCGCCCGTTGACCCTTCCGAACTCGTTCCGATGTTCGCCGTCATGGGTGCGCTGGTGCTGGTTGTGTTGCTGGTCAGCGTTATCGTCGGCGCGTTTTTTATGTTCACTTATCCTTTGATCGTCGACCGCAGGCTGGCGGCGCTCGATGCGATCAAGACCAGTATCAGGGCGGCGCTCGGAAATCTCGGCGGAGTGATCGGCCTGGTGGCGCTTAATCTCGTGCTGGGGTTCGCAGGCATGCTCCTGTGCTATGTCGGAGCGTTCCTGGTATTGCCCATAGGGTTCGCCGCCTGGGCCGTCGCCTACCGGCGGGTCTTCCCTGCGCAGACCACATAACAGGTCAGACCATCAAGCCAAATCGTAAAGCAGCCGCATACTGAGTTCTCTGTTTAAGCTATATCATGCAAGCAATCCTCCCCGGCATGGTTTGACACTTGTCGTGTAAATGCTGCGCCAGGCCTTGACCGCCGACTCTAAAAAAATCATAAATCCCACCGTTCGCTCTGGTATGTCGGTTGCGACCCGCTTGACTGTGCTCTCGTCTCATAGAGTTCGGAGTCGCAAAAATAGAAGCTTTCGGGTAACATAGCTTGGTTATTTTAAGACTCTCCCAACAATTGACGAGTAAGACTGAAAAATGCCTTTTGCCTCTATTGAAGACGCCGCTGCGGATATACGCGACGGCCGCATGATTATCATCGTCGACGACGAAGATCGCGAGAACGAGGGCGATCTGGTCTGCGCGGCGGAAAAGATCACGCCGGAGATCATCAACTTTATGGCGACGCACGCGCGCGGCCTCATCTGTATGCCTTTGACGGAAGAGCGCTGCGACGAGCTGCATTTGACCATGCAGGTCGCCGACAACACTTCATTTCTGGGCACGGCCTTTACCGTTTCGATTGAGGCGCGCAAGGGCGTGACGACAGGAATCTCTGCGGCTGATCGCGCGACGACCATCCTGACGGCAGTTGATCCGAAGACGCGACCGCAGGACCTTGCACGCCCCGGACATATCTTTCCTTTGCGCGCGCGCGCGGGCGGAGTGCTGATGCGTCCGGGCCAGACGGAGGCGAGCGTCGACATGGCGCGCATCGCGGGGCTTTATCCGGCGGGCGTCGTCTGCGAGATTATGAACGAGGACGGGACGATGGCGCGCCTGCCCGAACTCGAAGAGTTTGCGCGTGCGCACGATTTGAAGATTATCTCCGTGGCTGATCTGGTTCGCTATCGTATGCGCAAAGAGGTGCTGGTGCGTCGCGCCGCTGAGACCGAGTTGCCGACCGTTTACGGACTCTTCCGCGCCATCACGTTCGAGAATATCATCAACGGCGAAGTGCATGTCGCGATGGTCATGGGCGATGTCGAGACCCTTGATCCAGTGCTGGTCCGTGTGCATACGGAGAATGTCACCTTCGCCATGTTCGGCTCGTTGATCGGAGACACGGGCTTTCAGCTTCAGACATCTCTGGAAAAAATTGCCGCCGCCGGCCGTGGCGTCGTCCTTTACTTACGCCAGCGCGAGCACGGGCTCGACCTTGTGCATCAGCTACGCACCTACGCGCTAATGCAGGAGAAGGAGCTGAGCCTGGCGGAGGCGAGTTTGGAGACGGGTTACGGCGCTAATCGTGACTACGGCTTGGGCGCACAGATTCTTCACGCGCTCGGCCTTAAACGCATTACGCTTTTAACGAATAACCCGCCGCGTGTGGCGGCGCTCGAAGGTTTCGAGCTGGAGGTCGTCGGTAACGTGCCCCTGGGCTCTCCCGCGAACGAGAAAGACAGGGACACGGATGAGCGACGCGCGCGCCGCACCCCGCTCACTCCCGGCGGGCACAGACGAACTTAGATCACCTGTTTCTTTTGAGCGCGGCGCACGAGTGGAGCTGCCGTCCGCACACTCGACCGCGTCTCGAAACATAAAGCTCTTGTCGGCTCTCCCTTTCTCATTCAATCTTGGTTCGGGCCTGACTATCATCGAGGCCCACGCGTGTGTGTTCTATGCCCGTTGATGAACCCGGCGATGCTCCGCAGGGAGACAAGCCGGAGGAGACAAAAAAGAGCGAGGTTAAAGCGGCGCTGCAATCGACCGGGGACGAGCCTTTGCCGCCCGCCGCCGAGCGCATCGCAGAGCGCGACGCAGACCGCTCCACCCCGCGCACGCCGCAGGGCTGGCATCGTCGTTGGCTCACCCGCCGTAACGCTTTTATCGCCACGCTCGCGATTGCCACGCTTGTCGTCGCGCTGATTCTGATCGGCATCATCTCGTATCGCCTCGGCTACGTTGACCGCTACGTCGCCAACCAGATCAAATCGACACTCGCGGAGTACGGCATCCGCGCCGAGATCAAAGAATTTCATACGGCGTTCGGGCCGCGCTCCGTCGAGATGCGCGACATAGAGCTTTACGACGCGCAAACCAACGAGCGCATCGGCAAGATCGACCGCATGCTCGCCACCGTCCGCATCGAAGACCTCTATGCGCTGAACCTGCGCCGCAACATCAATCTCGAAACGCTCGAAATCGACGGCCTTGAGCTATGGGTCAAATTCGATAAGAACGGGCGCTCTAACTTTAGCAATCTCAAAATCCCGCCGGAGGATTTGAATCGCCGCATACTGTTTTCATATTCGACCGCCAACATCAAGCTCAATAGCGGCATCATCCACTACGGCGACGAACAGCATCAGCTCTCCGGCGAAGCGCGAAATCTTCGCGCCACCATTCAGCCGGACGACCCTGCCGCTCCGGCCGAGAGCCGCATGAACACCGTCACGCTCGCGGCCTCCGATTCGACTTTCGTTTATGACGGTCGGCCGATCAACAACATAGACATAGAGGCAAAGGGACGCGTCAACCAGGAGCGCGCGGAGATTCAGGAGCTGGTTTTGCGCTCGCCCGTGGCCGAAGCTCACCTGAAGGGCACGATGGACGACTGGCGCGCGCTGCGTTACCAGTTTGAAGTCACCTCTATGGTTGACCTGACGCAGACCTCAGAGATTCTGCAAACCGACACGGCGCTGCGCGGCACTGGCAATCTGGCGGGCACAGTCAGCGGCGAAGGCACGCGCTATACATTTGACGGGCAGATTAATTCCGACGCGCTGGCCGCAGACAATATTCGATTGCAGGCGCTGAAAGCGAACGCGCGCGTGTCCGGTGACGGGAAGAGTTATCAAGCGACCGGAAAGGTCGTCGCAGACCTTTTGACAACGGGCGATTTTCAATTGAACGCCGTGCAGGTCGCGGGCAATGTGATGGGCACGGGCACGGACTTTACCTGGGTCGGTGATCTGCGCGCCGCCGCCGCTCGCACCGGAGGCCGAACCATCACCGGGCTGATCTTAAGTGATGTTCGCGCCGAATCGCGCGGAGACGTATTGACCGCCTCGGCCAGTCGCGCTACTGCTGGCGGCTTTAATTCGGCGGATGCTAACGCGGGTGGGCTCGCCGCTTCCGATCTGCGTGTGCGCTCTGAAAACGGCGTCACGTCCGGCTCTGTCGCGAATGTGCAGGCGGGCACACTCAACGCGTCCGGCGCGCGCGTTCAGGGTGTGCAGGCCACGGGCGTTGATTTCGAGACGCGCGGCGAGACGACCAACGTCACGGCGGGCAATGTTAAAGTCGGCGGCATCACGACGAAGGATGCGAAGGTCGGAAGCCTCAACATCGCCGGCGTGCGCCTTGCCATTCGCGGTGGCCGCATCGAAGGCACGTCCGGCGACATCAATGCCGGAACGGTCGCCTTCACGGATGGCCGCGCAGAGAATGTGCGGCTTGCGCGTCCTACTTTTACGGTCGAGCCGTCTGGCCGCTATCGCGCGAGCGCGGACTTGAGCCTGGGCGGCGGCGTGCTGGGCCAATTTAACTTAGGCCCTGCGCGTGCCGCGATGGTCGCCACTAACAATCAGATTCAACTGAACAACTTTACCGCCGAACTCTTTAAGGGGCGCGCCAGCGGTGATGCCACCTTGAGCACTTCTGATAGAGGCACTTCGCATGTCGCGGCCACCTTCAGCGATCTGGACATCGGCGGTCTGATAGCTCTCTCCGGCCGCGTCGTGCCCGTAGCGGGGCGCGCGACTGGCACTGCTGATCTGAGGTTTCCCGGAACGAACGTTAAGGCTGCGACCGGCGATGTGCGCGCAGAGTTCCAGGCCGAGACCGGCACGGATACAAGCGGGCGCACTCCGATCAACGGCACAGTGGCGCTCCATGCTACTGAAGGAACTTTCCAGATCGAGCAGGCCGCGCTTCGCACAGGCTCGACGGAGTTGAATGCTTCGGGGCAATTCTCTTTCACGAAGGAAGCGACGGATTTGCGGCTTGACCTGGCCTCGGCCGATGCTGCGGAATTTTATAACGTGGTGAGCGCCTCCGGCCTCTTTCCCGGAGTCGACGATGAATTCGAGCGCTACGGCATAGAGCTTGGCGGGCGGCTCGCTTTTAACGGCACTGTGCGCGGCAAGCTGGAAGATCCGACCATTGACGGGCGCGCTTCCGTGGAGCACTTACTGGTGCAGGGGCGCGATCTGGGCTCGCTCTCGAATGCGCTGAACATTACGCCCGACATGATTAAAGTCACGGACGGGCGCTTGACCGAACCGGACGGAGGCGGCGCACAGTTTACGCTCACAGCGCCGCGCCACGGCGAGAATAATATAGAGTTGAATGCGACGCTTGATCGCGCCAACGCAGCGAATCTTCTGGCACTTTTGCCGCAGGGCAAACAGAGCGTGGGTCTCTTGCCCGGCGATCTTCAGGGCGAGCTGTCAGGGAACATCAATGTCAGCGGACTGCCCGAGGCGATGAACGGCAGCGCAGACCTGCGCGTCGGAGCGGGCTCGATCAAGGGAGAGCCGTTCGAGAGCATCACTGCGCGCGCGACCTTTACGGGCTCAGTCATCAATCTTGAGAATCTGGAAGCAAAGCTGGGCGCGGGACTCATCAACGCGACCGGCACGATTGATCGCAAGACGGAAGCTTTCAACATCAATGCGCGCGCGACGAACTTTCAGCTTGAGCGTCTTGAATCACTCGCCATCAACGCCGGTACGCTTCCGCGTTTGACGGGCGTTGCTAATCTCAACATACAGGCCAAGGGCGAAAAGTTCTCTGACTTTGCGACCTACGATGTCAACATCGACGGCGAGGGACGGGACGTAACCGTCAACGGTCGCCCTGCGGGTACGCTCTCCCTCGTCGGTCGCACGCAGAATAGGATTTTCGATCTGCGGCTGACCACTGGCCTGCTGGGCCAACCGCAGGTCATTGCCGCGCAGGTCAATCTAGGCGACAGGAATCTGGCGACGACCATCGAGACGACTCTCTCCGGCGCTGATTTGACTTCGCTCTTTTCCGTCCTGCTGCCGCAGTCGAATGTCAGGGTGACGGGGCGCGCTACTGGAACTCTTCGCGCGAGCGGAAATCTTCGCACTGAAAACGAAGAGGGCGAAGAGGTGGTGGGCCTTGCGGGACTCAAAGGCACTGCCAGTTTCACAGACCTGACAGTCCAGATAGAGGACATCCAACTGACTGCCGTTTCGCCCCTGCTGGTGCAGTTCTCGCCGAACGAAGTCTTTTTCGAGAAGACGCAGTTCACAGGGCCCGGCACGAATATTTTGTTCGGCGGTACGGCTGCGCTCGGGCGTGGCGGGCGTCAGGCGCTCTCGATTGACGGCCAGTTAAACCTGCGCGTGCTCAACAGCCTCTCGCCGAATATCTTTCTCTCAGGCACGGCTGAAGCCGCTGTGCGCGTGGGCGGCACGTACGAGCAGCCGCGCTTGTCCGGAACGGCGAGTGTGACTGGAGCATCCATCGCGACGCTCGTCGGCACGGAACGCTTAACGCTGCAAAACGTCAAAGCATTAGTCCGCTTCAACAGTAATCAGGCACAGATCGATTCGCTCACGGCCACGCTCGGCGGCGGTCGCGTGACGGCCACAGGCGGAGCTTTGCTCGAAGGCTTTACGCTCGCGCGTTTTCGTCTGAGCGTGCGCGGTGATGATGTCACAGTGCCGTACCCGCAGGGCTTCAGGACGACTGCCGACGCCGATCTGGACATCAGCGGCTCGACGCGCGAGCAGATCGTGACGGGCACGGTCAACCTGCGCCGCGCCGAATACACCGAAGATATAGAGCTGGCGAATCTGATTAACAATCGCCGCGAGGCTTCGCTGACAGAAGGCAGCGGGACTGGATTTGCCACGACACAACTTGACTTGAGAGTCGAGGGACGCGACGCGCTCGTCGTCAATAACAATCTGGCTGACATGGTCGGCTCTCTCTCTTTGCGAGTCGTTGGGCCAGTAGAAGACCCGATCATCTCCGGGCGCATCTCTGCGACGCGCGGTACGCTCAATTTCCGCAACGACCGCTATGAGCTGACGCGCGCCTTTATAGACCTTCCGCCGCGCCGAGATGCAGACCCGCTCCTGAACATTCAGGCAGAATCAGAGATACGCGGCTACACGGTCGTCGTCAGTCTGACGGGCCCGCTTTCACAGCCGCAGGCGACTGTCCGCAGCGACCCGTCGCTGCCGCAGGCCGATGTCGTCTCTCTGATTACAACAGGCAATCTTTCGTCCGGCGACACCAGCACTTCGACGCTCGCGCAGACCGGCTTAGGCACAGCCGCGAGCCTGCTGACGGATACTTTAATCAATGCTCCGGCGCGGCGCGCCACGGACAAGCTCTTCGGTCTTAATCGATTCGAGATCGATCCGCTGATCGCTGGCCGTGGCGGATCGAGCCCGACTGCGCGACTCACGGTCGGACGCCAGATCAATAAAAATTTGTCGATCACTTATTCGACCAACGTGACCTCGGATCAAAACCAGGTGCTCGCGCTTGAATACCGCGTCTCGAACCGTCTCTCTTTCGTCGCGCGCTACGAGCAGGGCTCGGTCAACGGCTTCAGTTCACGCAATGACAATTTCAGTTTTGAGATTCGTTTTAGAAAGAGATTTTGAGAAGTAATTTGAAAAGTAATCAGTCATCAGTTATCAGCTAAAAACTTTTGACTGAATACTGATTGCTGACTACTGACTACTTTTAAGAGAACAAGGGTGAGGCTGCGCTTCTTTGTATTGACTGCTGTGTTGTTGGCTGCTCTGTTTGCAGGGCCAGCCGTAGGCGCGCGCGCCCTCACCCAAACAGGCGAGTACGAAGGGCGCTTGATCACGGATGTCCGGATCGTCGTCGAAGGCCCGTCGCGTGATCCACTAAATCCCTGCGGGCCGGTCGCAACTACTACCACAACTACCACCGCGCACAGCCAGACAACCAGCCAGCGGGCCGCCGCGCCCAATCAGGCGGTCGAGGGAGAGCTTTTCTCCCTGCTCAGAGTCGCGCCCAACTCTGCCTATTCGACTGTTCGCGTGCGCGAATCTCTCGAAGCGCTTTTTCGTGAAGGCTCTGTCGCGTGCGCCCGCGTCGAAGTGCAGGAGACCGGCGGCGCGGGCGGCCCGCTTGTCGTCTCGTTCGTCGTGCGCCGACAGATCAGAGTCGGCGAAGTGATACTCGACCTTGGCATCCTGCCGCAGGGCGCGCCCATATCTGAAGACGAGCTGCGCGCGCGCCTCAACATGCTCGATCCGGGCGAGCATGTTACCGTTCAGACGCTGCGCAATAACGCCGATCTGATTCAAGCTTATCTTAGAGACCGTGGTTTTTATCGCGCCGAAGTGGATTACACGCAGGAGCTTGACCCTGCGGGCACGCGCGCCACCATTACCTTTCGCATCGTGCCGAATGATCAGGCGACCGTCAGCGCTTTTAACATCAACATCAAAGGCGAAGGGTTCGACGCGAACACGGTCCGCCCCACGCTCAAGCTTCAGCCGGGCACGCCCTTTACGCGCGAAGCGCTCGGCGAAGACCTCAATCGCGTTCGTCAGGCGATCATCAAGCAGGGACACTTAGCGCCGCTTTTGGAAGACCCGCAGGTCTCGCTGGACTCTGCTGGCAATCAGGTTCAGATCAACCTCAACGGCGCTGTCGGGCCAAAGGTCGCAGTGACGCTCACCGAGTACGACCTGAAGGAAAAGACACGCCGCGAGCTGCTGCCTATCCTGCGCGAGGGCACTATAGATTGGTCTGCCATCATAGAGGGCGCGCGCCGTCTGCGTAACCGCTTGCAGCAGGACGGCTGGTTCTTCGCAGATGTCGAGGCCGTGTGTACGGTCAGCCCTAAGCCCGCGAACAACGATGCGCAGAACGGCACGCCCGAGATGTGCCAGAATCTGAATCCGTCTGAGCTGAGCGGAAGCACCGTCGCCATCGTCTACGATGTCGAGCGTGGTCGCCGCTTCAAGCTCACGGACATACGCATCACAGGCACGGACGAGTTGACGCTCGACGACGTTGAGGATGATCTGCGCACGCAGAAAGCCAACGTGCTGGGTTTCATCCCGCTCCTTGGCTACGGTCGCGGCTACACAAGCCGCGAGCGTCTGGAAGAAGACAGGAAAATGATCGAAGCGCGTATGCGCGATCTGGGTTACAGGCGCGCACACGTCGAAGTTCGTCAGGGCGTTTCGCTCGAAGGCGAGAATCTGATTATCACTTTCGCCGTCACCGAAGGGCCGCTGACCCGCGTCGCCGGCGTAGAGTTTCGCGGCAACCAGATTTACACGGAAGGTCGCTTGCGCGAAGAGATCAACTCCTCTCAATGTCGCGAGCGCCTGCGCTCGAAAGACCCTGATACGAACGCGCGCCTGCGCGAAGAGTTCCGCACAGTCATCGGCGCGCCGTTTTCGCGCACGGGTGCACGCGCCGACGGCGACTGTATCCTGAATCTCTATGCGCGCGACGGCTACATCGACGCGCAGTTGGATTTCTCAATCATCGAGCTGCCTCGCAAGGGCGACGACGAACAGGTGCGACTCGTCTACACGATCAATAACGAGGGCGACAAGGTCTTTATCAATCGCATCTACGTCAACGGCAACGTCCTGACTCGCAGGGAAGCCATCCTCAAATCCATCACGCTCGTCGAGGGCGAGGTGCTGCGCGCAGACCGCCTGACAGAGAGCGAGCGACTGCTGTATGCGACGGACGCTTTTCGACAGGTCATCATTCGCACGGAAAACGCTGGGGAGACTGCTGCGGGCTTTAAGAAGCGCGACGTGATTATTGATGTTGAGGAGACAAAGCCGCGCATACTGGATTACGGCGGCGGCTACTCGACGGACAACGGCCCGCTAGGCTTTATAGAGCTGCGTAACTCGAACCTCTTTGGACAACTACGCCAGGGCGCTGTCCGTCTTCGCGCCAGCCGACGACAGCAACTGCTGCGCTTCGAGTATTTCGATCCGCTCTTTCGCCAGTACGGCGAGGGCGCAAGCGACACGCGCCGCTTTATGCCGCTTGCCGTATCCTTACAGTACCAGCGCGACTCGACCGTCACGCGCTTTTTCCGCTCGACCATTGATCGCGGCAACTTCGGCATCGTGCAGCGGCTCGACAGGGAAGGAAATCCCATCGACATTAACTGCACGCTGGCCGACGAGACGCAGTGTCGCACGGGCGAGCCGACGATCAATCGCTTCACCTTCAACGTCGAGACACAGCGCTCCATGTCGCGCGATACGCGCAGCATTCTTTTCCTGCGCTACACCTACGAGGACGTGCGCCTCTTCAATATCAATAGCCTGCTGATCGCCCCAATACTTAGGCCAGACCGCGCCGTGCGACTCTCTCGTCTCGGCGCGACCTTCGTGCGCGATACGCGCGACAGCCAGTTCGACGCCACGCGCGGCGAATACCTGACTCTGGATTACGCGCTTGCCTTGCGCCAGCTCGGAGGCAATCTCTCCTTTAACAAGTTCCAGTTGAATTATCGTCGTTACTACAAATTGGGAGAGCGTGTGCGGAGCACTGTGCTGGCGGGCAACGTGACTCTGGGGCTGGCGAATATATTCAACCCGCGCGACCGCAACGACAATGGAGTGATAGACGACGTTGACCGGACGCTGCCGATCAGCGAGAGATTTTTCTCCGGCGGCTCGACCACTTTGCGCGGATTCGGTTATGAGGAAGCTGGCCCGCGCGCGGTTATTCAGGGCGGCATCTTTCGCAATCGGGACGGCGATCTGGTGACGCTCAATCCATTCCTGGTGCCCATCGGAGGCAACGCTCTGGCCGTCGTCAATCTGGAAGCGCGCACGCCGCTGACAAATGTTTTTCAGGTCGTGCCCTTTTATGATGGCGGTAACGTGTTCTGGCGCGTCGGCGATATTTTCGGACGCGAGCTGAGGCCCGGCGAAGACCCCAACCTGAGAGTTAAGTGGACGCACACCGTTGGCTTGGGCTTGAGAATCAAAACGCCGCTCGGCGGTGCGCTCGCCATCGACTACGGCTTTTTACTGAATCCGCCGGAGTTCCTGCTAGACCCGACGGCCGTAGACCCGCAGATCATTCGCTTAAAGCACGGCCAGCTTCATTTCAGATTTACGCAGACATTTTGAGGTGAGAAAGCTGTATGTATCAGTCAGAAAAAAGAGGACGCGCAAAAATCAGGATCAAAGGACAAGGGGCGACGCTTTTATCGTTGCTGCTTGCCGCGTTCTGTCTGCTCTGCTCATCAATGGAGGCGCGCGCGCAAAAGGTCGCTGATCGAATGGTCGCGACCGTCAACAGCGGTGTGCGCACGGACCTGATCACCTATTCCGATCTGCTCTGGCAACTGGCGCTTCAGCCCTCAACGCCGCTGGCTAATCCGCGCTCGGAAGATTTGAACAGTGCCCTGCAATCGCTCATCAACCAGCGCCTCATTCTTCAGGAGGCGGAAAAACTCCCGGCCATCGCGCCGAGCGATGAAGAGGTCAAGGCGGCGATAGGCGAGTTGGTCAAGCAGTTTCCGTCGAGCGCGGAATTTGTCGAGCGACTGCGCATGGTCGGATTCCAGTCCATAGACGACGAGCAGTTTAAGGAGATCATTCGTCGTCGCGTCGCCATCGAAAATTATCTGAACTTTCGTTTTCGCTATTTCACGGTCGTGACCCCGCAGGAAGAGGCCAACTTCTACACGCAGGTCTTCGTCCCGCGCTTTAAGAGCCGCAATCCTGACCGGATCGTCCCGACGCTGGAAGAAGCGCGTGAGCGTATCAACCGTCGGCTCACAGAGAGCAAGATCGAAGCCGACACGGATGCCTTTCTCGACAGCGCGCGTGAAAGCGCAGAGATCATCATCCTCAGTCCCGTTTGATCGGCGCGGCGTGCGATAATTGAATCTGTGATGTCATCCGAGGCCGTGAAAACTTATGAGGAGAAAAAAGTCCTCGATGTCGGTTGCGGAACTAACAAGTACCGTGGCGCCGTCGGCATCGATTACAACCCGCGCACGGACGCAGATGTCATACACGATCTTGGTGTCCTGCCCTATCCGTTCCAGGATGACGAGTTTGATCTGATCGTCAGCCGCCATGTCATAGAGCACGTGCCGGACGTGATGGCCTTCGTCTCCGAATTGCACCGGATCACAAAGGCCGGAGGGCGCATACAACTTGTCACGCCGCATTACTCTAACCCGGATTGGCCCACAGACCCGACGCATCGCAACCATTTCAATAGCTATTCCTTCAACTGCTTTATGCAGGATCGCCGTCTCTTTCCCTTTTACACGGATGTTGAATTGAAACCCGTCCGCACCTACGTCTCGCTGGCGAACCTGTGGCGCGCGCTTGGTCTTGAGTTCATCGTCAATCTGGATCAGCGCTGGCCCGCGTTTCGTTTCACGCGCAAGTTCTGGGAGTTTTATCTCAACTTTATCTTTCGCGGCAAAGAGCTGCAATTCGAGTTCGAGGTCGTCAAGCACGCGCCCAGCGATTAACATAAGTCAGTACCGCCTAAGGTCTCGGGCGGGTTTCAATGTTGCTAATACCCGCCCGAGACCTTAGGCGGTACTGACCTACGATGCTCTGCCAGACCGCTCTTCAAAACAATCATGGATAATCCGCTTCCACAACTTTTCCCGCTTCTCGTCATGGTCTTAATAATTCTCATCCCCATCCTCTTTATCGCGCTTGTCGTGTGGCTCTTCATCAGGGCAAGGCGGCTGGCGGAGGAGCGCAGGCGCATGTTGCAGCAGACGGCGCAGATGATGGGCTGGACCTATCTTCCCTTCGCGGATTTTTCGATGATCCCGAACCTTGGAAGTTATCATCTTTTTTCGCAGGGACATTCTAAGAAGATCGAGAACATGATGTACGGCGAGATAGATGGTGGGCGCGCGGCCGTCTTCGACTATTATTATGTGACGGGAAGCGGCAAGAATCGCAGCACGCACAACCAGACGGTCGCTTATTTTCAGTCGCGCCAGTTACAACTCCCGCTCTTCTCTTTGCGCCCAGAGAACGTTTTCCATAAAGTGTTCGGCGCGTTCGGTTATCAGGATATAGATTTTGCCCAGCGCCCCGAGTTCTCCAAAAGATATTTGCTGCGCGGACAGGACGAGCAGAACATTCGCCGTATCTTTAGCGACCGCGTGCTCGCGTTCTTCGAGACCAACCAAGAGCGCATCAGCACGGACGCGGGCGGCGACCAGCTCTTCTTTTACCAGGAGAACGTCCCCGTAGCCCCGCAGAACGTACGCCAGTTCGTCGAGTGGGGTAGAGGGCTGTTACATCTTTTTAAGAATCCCTGGTAAGACTAAAAACGGAAAGCCACACACGCATCCACCTCGCGGACTTTTGCCATCTAAGCGATAGAATTTTAGGTAATTAGGGAGAATCGTAACCAAAGTAGAGCTTGATAAACTGCTTGTAGAGATTCTCCCCGCGATGATTGAATCGGTACTCGATCTCTTTCAAGTACATCGGGAAGTGATACTTTGAGACTCCCCGATAGTTATACA
>DATLMN010000087.1:0-31296 GCA_035537255.1 Pyrinomonadaceae bacterium
TTGTCCGGCAATGTTTCCATAGAGGAAGGCGCGCCCTTTTATGAGAGGCTGACGGGACGCGTGCATCTGGATATGGTGCGCCCCTCCTGGCTGATCTTTTCCGGGCGCGGGCGTCAAAAGAGGCTCAATGCGCTCCTGCGCGCAAGCTTTCACAGGGGCGTGGCGCTCTTTGGCGCAATCCTTTCGCTCCCCCTCGCCGTCCTAACCGCTATCCTGATTAAGCTCGATTCGCGTGGGCCCATACTCTATCGCCAGGAGCGCGTCGGCAAGAACGGCCAGCCGTTTACATTGATGAAGTTTCGCTCTATGCGAACCGACGCGGAGAAGGATGGGCCCATCTGGGCCAGCCAGACGGATGATCGCACAACGCGCATCGGTCGCATCATACGCAAGATTCGCGTCGACGAGATACCGCAGTTCTGGAATATCCTCAAAGGCGAGATGAGCTTTGTCGGCCCGCGCCCCGAACGCCCGCATTTCGTCCGCCAGCTCGCGCAGGAGATTCCCTATTACGAGCAGCGTCACCTGATCGCGCCGGGCCTCACGGGCTGGGCACAGATCAAATATCCGTACGGCGCTTCCATCGAAGACGCCAGGCAGAAGCTTCAGTACGATCTTTATTACATCAAGAATCAGAGTCTGGCGCTCGACGCAGCGATCCTGTTCGAGACCGTCAAGACGATTCTGTTCGGTCGCGGCGGGCGCTAAAGGTTTTTATAAAGAAGATACGCCCGTCACTCGACCGTCATGCTTTCTGGAGGTTTTAGTCAGATGAATTTAAAAGCAAAGCTCAACACAAGCGCGCTCCTGCTGGTGCTTATCATCACCGCGTGCGCTACTGCTCTCGCGCAGGATACGCCGCCGCAGAGCAGCGAGACTGCTCCGACGACGACGACGACAGCGCCCGCCGTCAAGACATCTGCGCCGGGAGCGGACAGGCTTGAGCCGGATGACGTGAGCGCTCCCTCAACGGCGGAGGTCTCTCCGCAGATGCAGACGGGTCGGCGCGAGCAGTTGTCCGAAGAAGAGGCCGCCATTCTGCCTTATTACAATAACTATCTGACGACCTATCGCCTGGGCCCAGAGGATGTCATCTCCGTGATGGTCTTCGGGCAGGATCGTTATTCAAAGTCCGGCATCGTCATCCCGCCCAACGGGAGAATCAATTATCCTTTAGTCTCTGAAGGCCTACTCGTCGCGGGCAAGACCACAGAGCAGGTCGCCGAAGAACTGACGCGCAAGCTCGATGAATACATCATCGATCCGAAGATCACCGTCTCGCTGGAAAAGGCGCAGTCTGCGCGCTTCAGCGTGCTGGGCGACGTGGCACAGCCGGGCGTGCGCATCATGACGCACCGCCTGAGCGTCTACGAGGCACTGGCCGAAGCGGGCGGCGTGCTCAACACCGGCGATAAGAGCAAGGTGATGATCCTGCGCCGTCAGGCGGACGGCACGCTGCGACCGATCCGCGTCAACATCAAAGAGATCGAGCGCGGGCGCGCCAAAGAGATGGCCTACCTCGTGCCAGGCGATCAGGTCATCGTTCCCGGCAACACTTTCAAGAAGATCAAGCAAGTCATGGACATGCTTCCTGTACTCAGCTTCGCTCGTATCTTTACCGGAGGCTTCTAAGCTCATGGTTAAAAGAGACGCTGGCCAGACGACGGAGCTGGCGCAATTCATCACACGCAGGCTGAGGGAGCTGGGCCTCAAGCAGGTGGATTTCTGCCGCCAGACGGGCTTCGATCAGGGACTGCTCTCAAAGCTTCAGTCGTCCGTGATTACGACCATCAATCTTGAGAGTGCGCTCAGGCTGGCCGAAGGATTAAAAGTTCCGCCCGGCCAGGTCTTAACGCTGCTGGGCAAAGACGACGCGCACCGTCTCTTACAAAAACTGTACGGCAACGACCTGTGCGCCAACTGCGCCGAAGTGGCCGTCACGCCTGAGCCCGTGCAATGGATTACGACCGCCGCGCAACAGGCGTTCACACTCGGCCGTGATGTCTCGCCAGTCCTATCCCTGCTGCGGCACTTAAGCGCCACGCGGAAAGCCAAGGACGAAAGCGTCAGGATGAAAGATGAAAGAATGATGATTCAATTCGAGTAGTAAAACTTTCCGCTCCCTCATCGCTTCCGTCTTCATCCCTTAAATTTATGTTCTTAGCCTCTTTCAAAATAAGAGCCCGTTTATGGACGCTCGCTTCAGTGCTCCTGCTGGCGTTGTGCTCTGTGGCCGTGCCTGCATCCGGCGCTTGGAGCAAGCAGCAAACGGGGACTCTTGCCTGGCTGCACGCAGTCTATTTTCTTGACGCGGAGAGGGGCTGGGCAGTGGGCGGCAGCGGCGCGCTCATCAGGACGCGCGACGGCGGGAAGACCTGGACTGTGATGCGTCGCCCGACAGAAGATGCGCTGCTTGATATTTATTTCGCGGACGACCGCGAGGGCTGGCTGGTCTGCGAGAGAAGCATCTACCAGCTCAAGGAGAAGGACGAGCCGCGCACTTATCTGTTAAAGACTCTGGATGGCGGCGCGACCTGGCGGCGCGTCAACGTGACGCTTAAGGATGTCGATGCGCGGCTGGTGCGCGCGCTCTTTACGACGGAGGGCCGCGCCTGGGCCTTTGGCGAAGCGGGCGCGCTTTATACCACGCGCGACGGTGGCGGGACTTGGTTTAGGCAGCGCGTGCCGACACAGCACCTGCTGCTGGGCGGAGATTTTCTCAACGCCGCCGAAGGCTGGTTGGTGGGTGCAGGCGGAGTCGTGCTACAGACTTCTGACGGCGGCGAGACCTGGCACACAGGCGCGGCCACTGGCTTAAAGGGCGTGCGCTTTACTGCCGTCTCCTTTGTCGATAGATGGCGCGGTTGGGCCGTCGGTGCTGAAGGGCGCGTGTTCGCGACTACGGACGGCGGGCGCAACTGGCGCGCACAAGTGTCAAACGTTTTGGCAGACCTGATGGATGTAAAATTCCTGGATGCGAGCGAAGGCTGGGCCGTCGGCGCAGGAGGAACTGTCATACACACGACCGACGGCGGCCAGCATTGGAGAGTCGAGAAGAGCGGCACAGAGCACCCACTGGAGCGACTGTTTTTCGTCAACCGCGAGCGCGGCTGGGCCGTAGGCTTCGGCGGCACTGTCATCAGTTACGCTCCCACCAACAACGCGCGCCCCTTAGCGCCACGCCTCAAGGGGCAAAGCTAAAACTATCAAGAGGCTTTGGCCCGCGCCAAATTTTTCACCACAAGCTTTTTCACCACCTTGAAAAGATTTATCAAACACCAATTGTCAGCAGCTTCGTCGGAGGCAGAAGTTATGAGAGAAGTTACAACCTTACAGGCGCGCACTTCCTGGGCCAACTTTGAGCTTTCGCTCCATCGTGCGGTGCGCTATCTGGCGAGCGCCCTGCTGATGCTTATCTTCTCGGTCGCCGCCGCGCACGCTCAGATGGAGCCTGTGAACGCGCCTTCTGCGCCGAGCGCTTCAACACCTAAGGATGCTGGAACGCGCTCGCGCCGCGTGTCTGAAGCGAGCAGTTCGCAGAGCGCCGCTTCATCCAGGACACATCAGGCACAGGCAGTTGAAACGGAAGAGCCGTCCGCCGCGACGCCGGAACAACCGCCGAAGAATGATCGTATCACTACTTTGCGCGCGCAGATTACGGAGACGACGGACAAAGCGGAGCGTGCGCGCCTGCAAAGGACGCTGGTCGATTATCTGATCGCTTTGAATCGCCAGTCTGAGGCCGTCAAAGAACTGCGCGAGATGATGCGAGAGAACCGCGTCGATCCCGTGGGCTTTTATAATATAGGCAATGCGCTGGCGCGGCTGGGCGACACTCCGACGGCGATAGACGCATACCGCAAAGCGATTGAGCAACGACACGGCAATTACTCGCGCGCGCTGAACAATCTGGGCGTCCTGCTGATACGTCAGGAGCGCTGGGACGAGGCGCTTGAGGCTCTCTCGTCGGCGCTTCGTCAGGAGAATTTTCGTTACGGCGAGGCGAGCTATAATCTTGGCCGCGTTTATGCTGCGCAGGGCAACACGAAGCTGGCGATCAGCGAATGGACGCGCGCTCTTGTCTCGCAGCCAGATCACCTGGACGCGGCGCTTCTGCTGGCACGCGCTTTAGCCGGAAGTGGCGAAATGGATCGCGCCCTCTCCGTCATAGATCGTTTCATCGAACGACAGGGGCCGAACAAAGTGATGGCGGACGCGCGTCGTGAGATTCTGGCTAGCGGCGCAAACAGCGCAGCCCCTGCGACAAAGCCTTAGCCAAAGGGGAACTGGCGGCTCGACTATTTTTAATTCCGCAATCAGGAGATACGCTCTTTATGCCTTCTCCTTCACGTTGGAAATCGCTTGCCACTGCCGATTCCGAGAGGGAGTACTTCGCGCTCCTCTCCCTTCTTCCGCTCAAACGCTACCTGGCGATCCCAAAGTTTCTCAGGTACACATTTCAGATCGAGCGCCAGTTGAAAGAATCGCGCGGCCTACTTGGCTATTCGCTTCAAGCGCAGCTCATGAGCAGACGGTTCTGGACGCTCTCAGTCTGGGAGGACGAGCAGGCGATGATGGAGTTCGTCTACAAACTTCCGCACAGCGAAGTGATGACAAAGCTCGCGCCCGAGATGGAGCAGACGAAATTCACTCGCTGGCAGATTCACGGCGACGATCTCCCGCCAAACTGGGACGAAGCCAAACGGCGCATGGCCGAGAGCTAACGCTCAAGAGCCTTTCGAAAACCATTCCGAAGCCCTGCCTCTTCGTCGCTTATTCCTGTTCGCTCGTCACATCTTCTGCCTGCTCATCCCGTTTACGTTCGGGCCGCATGTGCGGGAACAGGATCACATCGCGAATCGAGCGCTTGTTCGTCAGCAGCATCACCAGCCTGTCAACGCCAATCCCGATTCCGGCAGCGGGCGGCATTCCGTAAGACAGCGCGCGAATATAATCCTCGTCCAACACCATCGCCTCCTCATCGCCCCGCTCCCGCTGTTTCATCTGTTCTTCAAACCTTTCGCGCTGCTCCTGCGGGTCGTTCAATTCCGAGAAGCCATTGGCTATTTCCATGCCTGCAATATAAAGCTCAAAACGTTCGGCTATTGATGGATTAGCGGGTGACGCTTTTGAAAGCGGTGAGATTGGTTTGGGGAAGTCTGTAATGAAGGTAGGTTGAATCAAACGCGACTCAGCAATGAATTCAAAAACATCAGCGATGTACCGCGCCGTTCTAGACTCTTCAGATTCGGCTGCATGTTCATTTGATTTAGTAAAAGCTTCAGTAACCTGTTCAGCCCTGTTTGGGAATTCATCAGCAACGTTTACTGCCCTGTCTTGCATGCCGGCAATGTTTCCTACAACTATGCCGGGCAAGAAAGAATATGACTCAACAGAGGGCCAAGCCTTAATAAATGCTGCGAGATAACGCACCTGATCAGGATTATCTAGCCAAGTTCTGTTAAATCTACCTCTTTTCATCTCTCGCAAGTCAATTGAACCAGGCGAGCTACCATCAGGCCAGTATTTAGCAATGGCATCTTTCATCGTCAGACGCTCGAAGTTCTGTGAGAAATCAATCTCATGTTCACCGAAGCGCGCGTGCGTGTGACCCATCACCGCGTAAGTTGATGAGCGAATCAACTCTTCACAGAAATCCATCATCCCGTTTACGTCCATATAGGCGCAGTAGAACTCTAGCATCGTGAACTCTGGATTCCAGCGATAGCCGATGCCTTCGTTACGGAAGTTGCGGTTGAGTTCGTAGACCTTTTCAAAGCCGCCCACAAGAAGGCGTTTCAGATAAAGCTCTGGTGCGATGCGGGCGTAGAGAGTGATGTCGAGCGCGTTGTGGTGTGTGACGAAGGGCTTTGCTGCTGCGCCTGTGGCAAGGGGCGTGAGCATGGGCGTTTCGACTTCGATGTAGCCGTGATCGTCGAGGAAGCGGCGCAGCTCTGTGATGAGGCGCGAGCGGCGTTGGAAAACTTCGCGCGGGCTGAGTTCGTCTTTGTCCGCGTCGTCTTCGGTCTTGACCTTGAGGCTTCCGGCGATGAGGTCTGCGTAGCGCTGGCGCTGGCGGATTTCCGGGTCGTTGATGCCGTGCATCTTGTCCGGCATCGGCAAGAGAGCCTTGGCGAGGAATTGCAGCTCGCGCACGTGAACGGATAGCTCGCCCGTTTTGGTGACGAAGAGGAAACCCGCGACGCCTATAAAATCTCCGTGATCCAGCAGGTTGAAAAGTTCCCATCCCTCTTCAACCGGAGACAGGTCGTCGTTGTGTATGCCTTTGACATCGGCCCTGCGCACGTAAATCTGTAGGCGTTCCTGTCCGTCAGAGAGATGCACGAAGGCTGCCTTGCCCATCACGCGCGGCGGCGTCGCGATGCGGCCGGAGACGTGCACTTCCACCTTGTTCAATTCGGCGTTGGCGCGCTCAAGGTTTTCGGGCGCGGGGCGACCGTCCTCCCCCTTTGGCGGCTCAAGCGCGCCGTAACGCTCTTTGACCGCCGTGATAGTGTCTTCAGTGCCGGTCGTGTGGCTTCGCTCGAACTTGTTGGGATAGACATTACCGACCATCTCGCGCAGCTTGTCCAGATGATCGCGGCGCGCTCGCCGTTGGTCGTTATCTTCTGTGAATTGGGTGCTCATAAAAAATATCGTAAAGGGTAAATAGCGAATCGTAAATAGACGAGCAGCCCTTTTACCATTTATTATCTATGATTCAAATCGATGAACGCCAAAATAGTCTCGACCGAGGAACTGCGCCGAGAGCGAGAGCGCCTGCGCGCCGAAGGGCAACGGCTGGTCTTTACCAACGGCTGCTTTGACGTGCTGCACGTGGGCCACGTGCGTTATTTGACCGCCGCACGCGCCCTGGGTGATCGGTTGGTCGTCGCCATCAACAGCGACCGCACAGTGCGCGAGTTAAAGGGAAGAGATCGCCCCGTGATGCGTGAAACGGAGCGGGCGGAGATGCTCGCGGCCCTGCGCGCGGTGGATTATGTGACCGTCTTCGATCAGGTTTCGCCGCGCGCTTTGATCGCAGAGGTGCTGCCGGATGTGCTGGTCAAGGGCGGCGACTACGCGCTCGAAGAGATTCACGGTCGCGAAGAGGTCGAAGCAGCGGGCGGGCGCGTCGTCTCGCTGCCCTTCGTCGAGGGCGCATCGACGACGAGTATTCTTGAACGAATCAAGGAAGGGATGAAAGAAGGGATGAGGGATGAAGGATGAGGGATGAAATAAAAGCATTCAAGGTGGCTGAAGTATTGCCCTCATCCCTCATCCCTCCGCCCTCATCCCTATAAAGTTATGAGTAGTACGGCTGAGACCATATCTGTTGTGCAGAGCTTGCTGCGGCGCGTGACGGCGAGCGCGGAGTATGCGCGCCTGCGCGAAGAGATCAGCAGCGGTGCGCGCGTCGTCTCGATCAGTGGTTTGGCTGGCGGGCCTGTGCGTGCGCTGGCGCTCGCGGCGTTGCAGCGCGAAGTGGGAAGGTGCTTCGCCCTGGTGACGCAGGCCAACCGCGACCTGGAAGCATGGGAACGCGATGTGCGCTTCTGGTATTGCGCGCTTCGTGCAAGGTCTGAATGCAACGACACTGTGCGGACGCTGCCTGCTTCCGAGAGCGACCCTTACGCGGGCGCGTCGCCTCACCCTGAAACTCTGGAACAGCGCGCTCTCACACTCTGGCAACTCTCGCGCGCAACTCAGGACTTCGTGTTGCTGACGGCGCGTGCCCTTGCGCGGCGCACGCTTCGGCCCGAAGAGGTCGCGCGCGCCGGAACCGTTCTCAGGCGCGACGAGGATCAATCGCCGGAAGAGCTGGTCGAGCGCCTGGTGGCTTCAGGCTATATGCGTGAAGAGCCTGTCGGCGCGGTCGGCGAGTTTTCCATACGCGGCGGGATTCTGGACGTGTGGTCGCCGGGCGCAGGCGCGCCCGTGCGCGTGGAGTTCTTCGGAGACACGGTCGAATCCATACGCGAGTTCGATCCGGAAACGCAATTGTCCACCGCGCAGGTAAAAGAGACGGCGATTGCGCCGATGCGCGAGCTGTCCGTCACGAGCGAAGACTTTCGCGAATGGGCGGAGCGTGCGCGCGAGCGTTGGGGCGAAGAGCGTTATGCGCGCGCCCTGCGTGATCGCACAGTCTTTGCCGACGAGGGCGAGTCCTTCACAGGCTGGGAATGGTTGATGGCCCTGGTGCGCCAGCGAAGCGCCAGCATCTTCGATTATTTGAAGGACGCCGTACTGGTCGTCGATGAACCTTCTGCCGTAGAGAATTATCTGGGCAGCGTTTATGAGACTCTTGCGACGCGCTACGCTGAGACGGAGGCGGCGGACGAGCTTGGCCTGCGCCCAGAAGAGCTTTACCTGACGGCGGAAGAGTTGCGCTCTCGTCTTGAAGGTTTGCAGCGGCTTGAGATGCGTGCCTTGGGACGCACCGCTGCGATTGTCGATCAACAGTTCGCCGTCGATGCCGAGCGGCCTGAAATCCAATTGGGTCGAGCGCGTACCTCTACTGCGGCGCAGCCGCTCTTTCTCTTTCCCGCGGTCGAGACGGCGGTTGAAGTTGAATGGCCCGCTCAATCCGCGCGCCGTTATCACGGGCGGTTGCCGGAACTGGCGGGCGATGTCCTGCGCGCGCACAAAGAGCGCCAAGCAGTCACGCTCTTCGTTATGCCGAGCCTCGGCATGGCAGAGCGCGTCGCAGAGATGCTTGACGATTACGGAGTCGCCGCTCGTCTGGCGCTGACGGACGAAAGCGTTAGTGCTAATGCTAGCGATGATGTGCAGGGCAGCGCGATAGTGACTGTGGGCCGTATCTCAGGCGGGTTTGAATTACCTTCGGCGGGACTCGTCGTGCATGTCGAGAGCGATCTTTTCGACGAGGCGAGCGATGCGGCGCTTGAGAGAAGACGCGTGCCGGGCACGGAAAAGAGGGCTAAGGAGAAAGGTAAAAAGAAAAAATCGCGGACGGCTGCGTTCCTCTCGGACTTTCGCGATCTGAAGGTCGGAGACTTCGTCGTCCACGTCGATCACGGCATCGCGCGCTTCGGCGGATTGCAGACGCTTGAGCTTGGGGTGGATCGTCGCGGCGAGTTTATGCTGCTCTACTACGCAGAGGACGCCAAGCTTTATGTGCCCGTCGAACGACTCGATCTGGTGCAAAGATATTCGAGCGCAGAGGGCAACCAGCCGCAGCTTGATCGTCTGGGCGGACTGGGATGGCAGAAGACCAAGGCCAAGGCCAAGCGCGCGATGCGCGACATGGCCGACGAGCTGCTGCGTCTGTACGCCGAGCGCAAACTGGTCGGCGGTTATGCCTACGCGGGCGACTCGCCCTGGCAGCGCGAGTTCGAAGAGGGCTTCGAGTACGTCTTAACGCCCGATCAGGAGACGGCCATCGAAGACGTGAAGCGCGATATGGAAGAGGGTGTCCCTATGGACAGACTCCTGTGCGGCGATGTCGGTTACGGCAAGACAGAGGTGGCGATGCGCGCGGCCTTTAAGGCCGTGATGGAGAGCAAGCAGGTGGCTGTCTTGACGCCGACCACTGTGCTCGCCTATCAACACTTCGAGACCTTCCGCTCGCGCCTCGCGGCCTTTCCCGTCCGCATAGAGCTGCTCTCGCGCTTTCGCTCGCCCAAAGAACAAAAGGAGGTCACGAAGCGCATAGAGTCCGGCGAGGTGGACGTAGTGATCGGCACGCATCGCTTGCTCTCTAAGGACGTGCGCTTTCGTGATCTCGGGCTGGTCGTCGTAGACGAAGAGCAGCGCTTCGGCGTGGCGCACAAAGAACGTTTGAAGCAGTTGAAAAAGAGGGTGGATGTCCTCACACTCTCGGCCACTCCGATTCCGCGCACCCTCAATATGTCTTTGATGGGACTTCGCGATATGTCCCTGATCGAAACGCCTCCGCGTGATCGCTTGAGTATTCAAACGCAGGTCGTGCAGTTCTCAGAATCCGTCATCAAGAGCGCCATCGAGCTTGAGTTGCAACGCGGCGGTCAGGTCTTCCTGATACACAATCGCGTCGAATCCATAGAAACAATAGCGGCGCTCGTCAAGCGACTCGTTCCGCAGGCGCGTATGGTCGTCGGTCACGGCCAGATGAACGAAAAAGAGATGGAGCGAGTGATGCTGGACTTCGTCGATTATAAATATGACGTGCTGGTGGCGACGACCATTATAGAGAACGGCATAGACATCCCGCGCGCCAACACGATCATCATAAACCGTGCCGACGCTTACGGTCTTTCCCAGCTTTATCAATTGCGCGGGCGCGTCGGGCGCTCTAATCGCCGCGCCTATGCCTACTTGCTGATTCCATCGGAACAGGGACTCTCGCCCATTGCCCGTCGTCGTCTCGCGGCCATACGCGAGTTCTCAGACCTTGGCGCGGGCTTTCGCATCGCGGCGCTCGATCTCGAATTGCGAGGCGCGGGTAATCTCTTAGGCGGCCAGCAATCCGGGCACATGGACGCGCTGGGCTTCGATCTTTACACGCAGATGCTGGAACGCACAGTGATGGAGCTGCGCGGCGAAACGGTCGAGGACGAGACGAGCGTCTCGATAAACTTGGGCGTGGATGTCGCCATCCCGGAAGATTTTATCTCGGACATGGGCCAGCGCCTGCGGACTTACAAGCGCGTCTCTTCGGCGCGCGACGACGAGACTCTTCACCAGATTCGCGCAGAGGTTGAAGATCGCTACGGGCGTCTGCCGCCATCCGTCGAAAGATTGTTCGCCTACGCCAGACTGCGCCGGTTGGCAGAAGAAGTGGGCGTCGTCTCGATTGATAAGACACAGGGCGGCATCGTCATCAAGTTGAGCGAAAAGGCCAGGGTCGCGCCGGAGCGCCTGCTCAATCTGGTGGCCGAGCGAGAGGGCGCTGGCTTTTCGCCCAGCGGCGTGCTGCGCCTTGAGCTTGGCGAGGAAGAGCGCGACTACGTGCTCGAAACCGCCCGCCGCGTGTTGCTCGAAGTTCGTGCGGCAGATTAGAATTAAGAGTAAACAGTTTTCAGTTTTGAGTTTTCAGCCAAACACAACCGGCTTTTACTGTAAACTCAAAACTGAAAACTCAAAACTGTTTACTGACTACTGATTGCTAAATTTTTAGGAGTATAAATACTGTGAAGTCTAAAATAACGAGCCTTTTGTCGACGCTCTTTGCCGTGATGGTTTTTTCCGCACTCATATCACCGGCGGCGCTCGGCCAGGAGGGCGAAGCGCGGGTCATCGATCAGGTGGTCGCGCAGGTCAATAATGATGTCATCACGCTTTCGCGCGTGCGTCGCGAACTCAAGGAAGCGATCAATGCGCGCAAGCAGCAGGGCGCTTCCGAGCAGCAGGCGACCGAAGAGATCACCAAGCGCCAGCCGGAGTTGATCGCCAGCCTGATCAACGAACAGCTCCTTTTGCAGAAGGGCAAAGAGCTGGACATGACGGACGATGTCGAAGCCGAGGTCAATCGTCGCATCCTCGACGAAGGAAAGCGGCAGGGCATCAATTCGATGGCCGAGCTGGAAGAGGCCATGCGCCAGTCCGGTCTAGACCCGGCAGAGATTCGCTCGACGCTGCGCGCAGAGATCATGAAGAGCTTCGTCATTCAACGCGAGGTGGACGCGAAGATTTTCTACGGCCTCAGCCAGGACGAGCTGAAGAAATACTATGAAACGCATCGCGACAAGTTCCGCAAACCCGAAAGCGTCAAGCTGTCGGAAATCTTCCTGAGCCTCGCCGGAAAACCTGAGGCGGAAGTGCGCGCACGCGCTCTGCAACTGGTTGCGCAGGCGCGCGGCGGCGCTGACTTTGGAGCATTGGCCGCCGCCAATTCCGAGCGCGAGGACAGAGGCGTGCGCATCGCCGCACAGACCAAAGGCGTGGTCGGCGCTTTTGAAGTCCCGAACCTGCGCGACGACATCGCCAAGGCCATCAAGAACGTCAACGCGGGCTCTGTCACTGAGCCAATCCGCACTGACGAGGGTTATCAAATCCTGCGCGTCGACGAGCGCACGCCGGGCAGCGAGCCCGTCTACAACGAGAACCGCGCACGCGAAGCGATCACCATGGAACGCAGCGAAAAAGATCGCGCAGAGTATCTGCAATCGCTGCGTAACGACGCTTACATCAAGATCGCGCCCGAATACCGCGACGCCGTCGAGCCGCTCCTGAAGATCGCCACCAAACCGGCGACCGCCTCCACGACCACCAAGCCCGAAAACAAGAAACCCTAACGAAGGGATGAAGGATGAGGGATGAGGGATGAAAGGGTTTGAGTGATTGATTCACTTGAGCTGTGATTCAATCGTTTCATCCCTCATCCCTCCGCCCTCATCCCTTCGCTTATGCGTTTAGACCTGTTCCTCAAGGCGAGCCGTCTGGCGTCGCGTCGCAGCGTCGCGCAGGAGTTGTGCGAGGCTGGCGTTGTCCGTGTCAACGGGGCGCAGGCCAAATCTTCCCGCACAGTTCAGGTCGGAGACCTGATTGAGCTGCGCCGCCGCAACCGCCATCTGGAGGTGCGAGTCCTCGCCCTGCCCGCCACACGACAGACCTCTAAAAGCGAAGCCCCGTCCCTTTACGAAACGGTGAGCGACGTGGCCGTCCAGACAGAGCCTCTGGAAGAATAGGGCCATTGAGCCTTTATCCAGATAAAGGCGCATAAGTCTTGTTCTCGAAAGGGCATGGTGCTCAAAGCGGCTGCTTTCCTTATCCAGCGAACCCGCCGAATGAGCGTGTTCCTCCTCGCAAGGGCGTTCGTTTTCAGAGCGCCGTCGCAAAATATGCGCCGCCGAAATTGTTTCAGAAACGAACGCCGTCATCTTTCCTGCCCCTTTTTGAGTACGGTTATTGATTGGCATACGGGTTGCTCCCGTTCGTCAGTGCATTGGTTTATCCTCGTACGCTAGACACCTATTTTCAGGGAGTTGACATAAAAAGATGAGCATCTTGAGCAGCTTTTTTACAGACGATCTGGCGATTGATCTGGGCACAGTGAACACGCTGATTTATGCGCCCGAGCGTGGAATTGTCCTCAACGAGCCATCTGCGGTCGCGATCCATAAGTACACCGGGGAGGTCTTGAGCGTCGGAGCAGAGGCTTTTAAGCTGCTCGGGCGCGAGCCTCACGATACGGAAGTGCATCGCCCGATTCGCGGCGGCACGATTGATAATTTCGAAGTCACGGAAAAGATGCTCAAAGCCTTTATCAATCGCGTGCATGGCGGGCATCACAGGCGCAGCCATCTGGTCATAGGCGTGCCCGGCTCTTCGACCACGCTCGAACAGCGCTCTGTGCGCGACGCGGCGCACGATGCCAAGGCGACGCGCGTCGATCTGGTTGACGAGGGCCTGTCGGCGGCGCTCGGCGCAGGGCTAGACTTTGACGAAGAGCGCGCGCATCTGGTCTTAGACATCGGCGGCGGCACGACCAACATCGCCATCATCGTGGCGGCGGCGGTCGTCTCCTCGGTCTCTTTGCGCGCAGCGGGCAATGTGATGGACGAGGCGATACGCGATTACATACGCAACAAATACTCGATGCAGATCGGCGAGCGCACAGCTGAGCAGGTCAAAAAGGAACTCGGCACGGCGCGCACACGTCTTCAGGACGAGCCTTTCACGGAGCGCTATATGGAGGTCGTCGGTAAAGAGCTGGCCGACGGATCGGCCAAAGCCGTCGAGATCGGAAGCCTTGAAGTTTGTGAGGCGCTTGAGCCAGTCATCAACGAGATCGTCACTGGCGTCAAGCGCGCCATCGAAGATTCGCAGCCGGACGTAACGGCGGACATCTATCACACGGGAATTATCCTGACGGGCGGCGGCGCGCTCCTCGACGGCATGGCCGAGCGCATACAGCAAGAGGTGGGCCTGCACGTCGCCACCGCAGACGAGCCGCTGGCCTCCGTCGCGCTCGGCGCGGGCCGCCTGCTCGCGCACCCGGACAAACTCCAGCGCGTCTCGATCCGTCACGACATTCCTGCGTGGCAGGCATCGGAAGAACTGATCGTCAACTGGTAAATGCTTCGGGCGAGAGCAGTAGGAAAACTTTTAGGGCCGCATGAGATGTTCAAGCTCATGCGGCCTTTGAATTTTTATCGCTGACTCGGTTGTCCGGTCGCTGTTGAAGATTTATTGAATAGCAGAGAATACTTTGATACATTTCTCGATGCAGCTTTTGCATTGAGAGGTCGGATTGATGACAGAAATACAATACATCTCGGATGAAAGCGGGGAGCCCGTCGGCGTTATCGTGCCGATTGAGCTTTGGCGCGAAATTGAATCTGAAAGAGAAACGGCTTACCTGCTTAAAAGCGAAAATATGAAGCGCCGCCTCTTGGAAGCTAAAGAACGCCAAGACGGACTCTCTCTTGAGGAAGCCCGTGAGAAGCTTGGAATTTGATTCTGCTGCGTTCGAAGACCTAGCCTGGTGGGTCGAACAGGATCGTCAGAAGGCACTTCGAATTATCAATCTGATTAAAGATGTCCAGCGTGATCCTTTTAAAGGGATCGGAAAGCCAGAGCCGTTAAGGCATGAATTGAAGGGCTGCTGGTCGCGGCGAATAGATCAGGAACACAGGCTTGTCTATCAGATCACAGAGAACAAAATCAGAATCCTTGCCTGCCGATATCACTACTAACCCCATCTCCACCGGGTCATAATACAGAATACTTTAATTGCATCTCAGGATTTCGCTTTAGGAAGGTTTTTCTTTCCGCGCCACGATTGTCTCTTCCGAAGGCAGGCCCAGCGCATCGGCTGTCAATTCTCCATCCGTCAACTCTGAAATAACCTGCTCGGCTTCGACGGCTTCGTCCACGGAGGCGCGCCCGATCTCTGCGCGTGCTTGCGCGCGTTCACGCGGGGATAGCTTTTGAAAGGCGCGGACGAATTGCTTCAGTCCTGCTTCATCCTCGTCGGCAAAAGGCGCGGGCGTCATCAGCGCGAGCGCGCCGACGTAGAGCGCCAGCGTAAAGAAGGAGATATAGCCCGTGGCGGGTGCGAAATTGCCCGCATCCAGAGTGCCTAGCGAAACGCCTTCCAGGAGCGCGCCCGCCAGACGCTTCAGCCATCCGCCTTCGGGCGCATAGAGCGCCGCCAGCAGCATGTGCTTTAAGACAAAGGCCGTCCCGAACAGCACCGCCAGACTGCGCAGCAGACGGCGTGCGTCGAACGAAGAGAACTGGTTATTCCAGAGTGTCCACAAAAAAAAGAGCGAGAAGAGCCAGAACAGCAGGCCGCGCTCGGGCAGTACGGAATTGAAAGCCTGCGCCGAGGCGAAAAAAAGCGCCAGCAGAGTCAAAGCGTGCGAGACATTTTCCAGCGCCGGATGTGCGCTAGAAATCCAGCGGTTAAGCTTAATCAGACCTGCGCGCACAAACAACGACAGCAGCAACACGCTCAAGATAAGCGTGATGAGCGGAGGCGGGACGAAGACGAAGGCGCGCGTCTCTGCATCGACGCGCAACCCGCCAAGGAGTGCGACCGTCAAAAAGAGCATCGGCAGCACGATGAAGCGCATCAGCGCGCGATTTCTTGACGGGTGCGTCTGCTTCATTCTTATTTACGCTCGCGCAGAACCTTCAGCGGATTAAGATCGCTAACGGAACGCTCCGTGCCCTGTTCCAGCTCCGCTTTCAATTCAGCGGCGGTGTGCATGCGAAGGTCAGGATCGTCCACCATCAACGTCCCGTCGGGCGCGAGAGCGATGGCGCGCTTGACCGCCTCGATCCCCTGCCTGAACAGCGCATCGTCGTTAAAGAGGCGTCCCCATCCCTCACGATAAAAAGCATAGGCGATGTAGAACTGCGTGCGCGCGTCGCGTTGCGCAGGGTCTGCTCGTGCCCACTCGTCACGCGCGGCGCGAAATTGTTCCCGCCTGAAGAGCATCAAGGCCGCGTCGAACTTGCCCTGATCTATCTCGTATGTCCCGGCGGCAACCTCTGCGCTGGTCGTCACTTCACGCAGCGTGCGCGGCTCTGTCGCGTAAATCCAGATGATGAACACGCTGTAGAGTATCGTCCAACTGATGCCGACCGTTTGGATAAGCCTGTGCTGCATTTGCTATAATCCGATCTTTCAAGAGAAGCTAGTGGATGCTCGCAATACTTGTCAACAAAAGGGGGCGAGGGCGGCGCGCTCGATTAATCTGAACAGAGTGCGACAAAAATATTTATGATCGAAGAAGAGGTCAGGGAACAGATCAATCAATTCAGGATGACTGCGGAGACGATGGGCGATGCTGCGCTTGAGGCCATCAGCCTCGGCGATGCTGGCCTGGCACGCACGGCTGCGCGACAGGCCGCACAATATGCTCGCCTGATTATTCAACTGGAATCCGTAGATAAAGAGCCAGAGCAACTCAATAGCTGATGAAGCCATTTAAGATTCGCGACATAGAGATCAATCCGCCGCTGGTGCTTTCGCCTATGGCGGGCGTGACGGATGTGTCTTTTCGTCGTCTGCTCAAACAACGAGGCGGCATAGGGCTCACCGTCTCCGAATTTATCTCCGTCGAAGGACTGACGCGTCACAATCCTAAGTCAAAACGGCAGATGCGTTTCTTCGAGGACGAGCGACCGTTCGCCGTGCAAATCTTCGGCGGTCAGCCAGAGCGTATGCGTATGGCCGCTGAGATGGCCGAAGAGGTTGGCGCGGACATCCTTGATATTAACTGCGGCTGTCCCGCGCCGAAGGTCGTCAAGCACGGCGGAGGCTCTGGCCTGCTGCGCGACCACAACAGATTGGAAACAATTCTTAAAGAGATCAAACGCGCGATCAAGATTCCTTTGACGATCAAGATACGCGCGGGCTATTACGATCACACGATCAACGCGGTCGAGACAGCCCGACTGGCCGAAGCCTGCGGCGCGGAGCACATAGCGCTGCACGGGCGCACCAAAGAGCAGGGCTACAAAGGATTAGCCAACTGGGATTTGGTCAGACAGATCAAGGAGGCTGTCAGCGTGCCGGTCTCCGGCAGCGGCGATGTCGTTAACGTGGAGGGAGCTTTCGCGCGCTGGCGCGAGACGGGTTGCGACGGCATTCTGATAGGGCGCGGCGCGATGGCTAATCCCTGGATTTTTAGACAGATCGAAGACGCCATTCATGGCCGCAACATTTTCGAGCCCACGCACGAAGACAAGCGCGCCGTGCTGCTGGAATACTTCGATATGCTGCGCGAGGATATGCCTGAGATGGCGGCCATAGGGAAGATCAAACAGCTGGCGGGGCAATTCACGCGCGGCTTACAGGGCGGCGCGCTCTTTCGCACTTCGATCTATCATTCACACTCGGTCGAAGAGATTCTGGATCGCATCTCGGAATACTTCGAGGCCATCACAACGGGCCGCCCCTACTACGGCGAGGCAGGAGCAGCCGCGCACGAAGAGACGGAAGCGCCCGTGCTGGATTCCTGCGAAGCCGCGACCGTGACCTGACTATTAGCTTTGCTTTAAACCTGATCGACCGCGCGAATCGTATAAGGTCAGCCGTAAACTGGCGCGAACACTTCGTCACTACGGACAGGTTGATGATGAAATGCAAGCTCGCCTTGCGCTGCGTTTGAATGAGTGGTTGGGCGGCTCACATTTTACTTACGCTCTTTGCCTTCTCCACTTTCGCTAATGCTTTCTCAATCACCTTCTTCATTTGATCGAACTCGGCCGGATCATCCGGATCATACCCGATTGATTGATAAAGAATCTTCCCCTCAGTCCCCACCACATAGTTTCGCGGAATGCCTCCCTTAGCAAACAATCGATAAACTTCTCGCTGAGGGTCTGCGGCCATCGGAAAGCTCAAACCGTACTCTTTTCTGAAGGGAGCAATATCCTGCTCTGTCTGCTGACGTGCGATTGCTACCATCACGAAATCCGTCGATGATTTATATTTCTGCCAAACCTCTTTTTCCAGACGCGGCAACTCTTCCCAGCATGGCCCACACCAAGTCGCCCAGAAACTGACAAACACGACCTTGCCCTTAAGGTCAGCCATCTTTAACTGCGTGCCATCAAGCGTAGTAACA
This sequence comes from Pyrinomonadaceae bacterium, assembly GCA_035537255.1. Classification (GTDB taxonomy): domain Bacteria; phylum Acidobacteriota; class Blastocatellia; order Pyrinomonadales; family Pyrinomonadaceae; genus DASQYE01. The sequence goes on from DATLMN010000087.1 coordinate 18,027, forward strand.
GAGAAGGGAGGCATCTGTTGACCGACTTTGGTAAAGGATTGAACTTCATCCTGCGCAACAAAATGCTTTGGATGAACTGCGACTGCTGCCAAACATAGCCACAGTAAACAACATAGGACAGATTTCATAAATGTTCTCCCTTCTCACATCACCATCAAGTTAGTCGCCCGACGACGACAGCAAGACGAATTGAACCAACAAACGATGATGAAAGGCAAGCCGAGGGCGGTCGGGTTGCATCAGTTGTTAGCTGTCACCGTCAGGTTATTAACTCTGATACGGCCAAAACAATCTGCTCTAAGATTTATAAATCAATTTTTTGAGAAATGCTGTGATGATACCTGTCAAAATTGTCGGCAAAGATAAAACGACAAAAATAATTCTCGATTCACTAAAGAAATATCCGTATTGGCCGAAGCTTCGTGCTGTCGAGTAAACATAAATCGCCACGACGATTAATGTCATCGAAAACCCGACAACTCCGCTCCACATCATTCCTAAATCACCGATCCCGACCGCGAAACCAATGATCACGCCGATGAGACCGCCAAGAACAGCGACGATCAGACCATAAGCGAATGCTTCGGTGAGACTTTGATTATCAAACACCGTCAGCAGAAAAAACATCAAGAAACTGAGAACGGCACAAACGATTGCGCCGATTAAAACGCTCAGAAGAATTTTTGCAAGACCTGCCATTTAAACCCTCTACAAATAAACGCGAAGACAACGAACGCCCGAATTAACCGGGCGGGAAACAGCTCACCAAGCATTCAAATTGTCGGATGAAAAACGAGCTAATCGCGCGCTGCTCCAATGAATCCTCAGGTTGAACACTTATGTTCGGGGCTTCAATACAGATTAAAATTGTATTCAATTTGAATATACTGTGAAACGAATTTCCCGTCTTTCATTGCCGGAATGAATTTCATTTTGCCGGCTGCTTCAAGAGCTTTTTCCGTCAATCCATTCCCCAGCTCTTTAAGCACCTCGATGTTGGCGACCTTGCCCGACGATGAAAGGACGGCTTTTAATACAACTGTACCCGTTAACTGTTTCCGCCGTGCTTCTTCTGTATAAAACGGCTCGGGTCTGGAAACTGCGAAGGCTTTTTGTGTTACCTCTTTGGGCGAGAATATTTGACCCGTTACTTGATTCGCGCTTGATTGTAGCCCCGTCGGAGCTGTAACCGATGCTATTGAGAGAATATCTTTGGTTGAATCTTTTTTCCCCGTCACATTCTCATCCAGAGACAATGAGCCGAAGAATTGCCGGATTGAAGGGTTGCTCTCGTCACCTCCGGCAGCTTCGACGATATAAACATGCTTGTTCGTCATGTAGAAATCCACAACACCTTTAGCGCCGTTGTAGAATTTGACGAAGTATCGCTTACCGGAAAAGTTGTTGAGGTTTATGTCACGATCAAAGCTTAACTCACTTGATCCAAGAGATTGATGACGCGGCAGAGTTTTTCTAAACTCCTCCACGAAGGTTTCCATCTTCTCCGAGCGCTTCGGATTGTTTTCAGAGATGATCAGATAAACTATCCCGTCACCGTAAGCGCCATAAATGCGCCCTTCATAACGCTCATTGATTTTCTTATTAGGTCTGGATTTCAAGGCAATGGAAGGTGCTTCAGGTAGAAGAACGGAAAATTCTTCCCCACGAGCTAAATATCTAGCCCACTTCGACTCTGCTTGAGGAGAAGCAGCATAGACCCCCGCGCCCTTGCCACTGACGGAAAGCATGATAAGGATAAAGATAAATCTCCGGGTGAAGGTTTTTATCTTCATAGTTCTTCTAAGTAGAGATGAGCAACAAAACACCCGTCATCACCCGCGCCCCGATTCAACGTGCATGAGAGAGTCCGTCGCGGGCGTCGTGTGCATGCCGTTGTTAAGCGCGCCGATGCCCGCAGTGTCACGCTGCTTTTCACCTGCTCAAACTAACTGACCACACTACAAAACATCCCGCGACCAGCAGCAATATTAACATCCTCGCTCTGTTCCGGATGCCACTCCCGCCGAGGTATAATCCCCTCGCGACGTAAAAGATCGGCGCTAATACGCCGACCTCGATGAGCACGTTCCTGTATAAATAGTAGTTCGATAATTGTATCCGTCCCGCGCTCGGCAGGATGCCTATCGGGGAAGAGAAAGCCGCCGAGCCGAGAGGCCAGAGCAGCGGTAAGGGTGTCACACCGACCAGAAAATCCAGAACAAGGTGCGACAATCCGGCCAGCAGGGCGCAAATGCTCAACAACCTGCGTTGACTTTTTAGACCCTTCACGAAGTGAAGCACGCCGACGCTTAACAGCGGCAGGATCAGGCTGAAGACGATGGAGTGCGTGATCCTGCTCCCCTGTTGAGCGGGCGAGGCGAGCGCGGGGACTAGGTAATCAATGTCGGGCGCGGAGGCGAGCACTACCAGCCACGCGAGCCACAGCGCCCTCCACAGTGAGGAAGGCTGCTTCCGTTGGTCGAGTGAGAAGAGCGAGTAAGCGGCTAAACTGTGGCCGAGAAACGATGACATAAATTAGAACCGATGACTCTTTTAAATGATAGCCGCCTAACGCCCGAATTAACCGGGCGGGAAGTATCTGCGAGCAGCATTCAAGTTCTCGATGAGAGGCAAGCTGATTCTGCTTCGGTTGAATGAGTTGTTAGATTGCGTGTGAGTGAATCAGGCACCCGTCAACGTTAATAATTCAAGATACCACATGATTACGATATAGATACATTTTAGGTCATCTCAATAAGTTGGGGATTCATGATATGGATAGCTTTCATTAACATTATAACTCTCTAGAGTTATCTTTTGATTGCCTATGCCCCCCGTAGAGCACTCTAAATAGGAGTGTGGGGCATGAGCCATCACCAAGACCCTTTTACCAGAATCGAGTGGATTCTCTTTCGTGTTGCCTTCATCCTTTTACTCATTTATGAGCTTTCCAAGTTCTTCAAGCATCTTTACGATTCTTGGTGACTCTTTTTCCCTATTCAAAGCATCTTCCTTTAAATCAATAGTGCCGCAATAAAGGAATGTTCTGTTTTGCCTAGATTTGTTCAACAGCAATCTAGCTATCATTAGGCTGCTATTAGCGACATTTTACGAATGCGGACGACTTTTACCGCCATTAGCGGCCTAATATCACTAAAGCCGATAAATTACCGCTCGTGTTGCAATCCGCTTTGTTGTCCTGACGGCTCACTTTAAATATCAGGAATCCAGAACGCTCGCCCGCCATTGGTCTCTTTCTTCAACCCCAGACCTTCAAGCTCGCCTTCCTTGACGCCTAAAAAAGTGAAGTGCGGCGCGTCCGAAGTGATGGTTTGAAACCAGCCGTGATCGGCGAGAATCGCTCGCACGCGTGGGTTCTCGTGCTCTTTAACGTCGAAGGCGAGTAAGGAAAGATGCTGCGATGTGCCGGGCGCTGCTACAGAGTAGAGGATCGATTTCTTAAAGTCCGTGCTGAAATAGAGGCCGTCCGCTTCGAGGCGTAGTATCTCAGGAATCTGATCGCGCGCAGAGAGCGCGCGGATGCGCGCGGCATCCTGCTTATCTAGTCTGCCTTCGTTGACCCAATGGTTGAGACCGGGCTCGACACGGCTGCGCCAGAGTTTGACTGTCTCTTCGTAGCTGCGGCGCGCGGCGTCCGTCCCGCGCGGGGTGATGTCGAGTTTGGCTCGCTGCGCTTCGGTGCGCGCTTCCATCAAGGCGGTCATCGCGGGCGCTTGCAGCTCTATATTGATTCCACCGATCTCAGCGCGAGTGGTTCTCACGCTCGATTGCCATTGTCCGACAGACGCTTCATCTGCAAAGACGACCACGGGCGGAGGCTGTGCGCCGCCGCGCGCCACGAACATCGCGCCGTAATCGCGCAGCACGCGCATCCCAACTTCGTCACCATCATCAGGCAGCACGAGCCCCTGCGGCACATTCGCTGTGAAATTCTGATTCGTCACACCCGGCGATCTCTTTGCGGAGCTGTCAGTCTTTGAAGTCTTGTTGTTGCCGCTCTCCGTCCGCCCACAGGAAACCAGCAGCGCGAGCATTGAGAGTGCGAGTACCGCGATGATTGTCTTGACAGACCGGCGTGTAATCTTGCACAGGGCGGCGGGTGTTGGCGTTGGCTGCATGATCTTTCCGGTCAAGAGAGTCGCACGGGACGAAGACTGAAAGCGCGCGTCGTCAGTATGAGATAAACGGGCTGAACACCCAGCCGGTTTGCGACCTGTCGTAGAGTTGCACGTGCGCCCAGTCCGCCGTGACGCCGCCCCAGCTTGATTTGTTCGTCGATCTTCCGATGACCCAAAGCTTTTGGCCGCGCATCAGCTTGTTGACCTTCGCCCCTGTCAAACTCGGCGTCGCGCGCAAGACCACATTGTCGTCGTTGCAATAGGCGAGCGTTCCACCGTCCGTAGCTGTCTGCGTGGTCGGCCTTGGTGACGGCGTGACGGCCGAAGGCTTCGGAGTCGGCCCAGCGGACGGATTGGCTTTGACCTGCATCGTCACCACATGCGGTGAGCTGGTCGGAGTCTCTACGCCTTCAGTGACCTGAAACGGCCAGAACTTATGATTGCCCTCGTTCAAGTAATCGCGCATCAGTGCCAGAGCGTACTTGCCGTTGGCGAGCCCGTCCGGAATCTTGATCTGCTTCATCCCGCGCCGCCCGCCCTCCATGGGCGCGACCTGAAAGCCCCAGTGACGCACACTGCCGCCCGGGTCAATCCCGTCCAACTGCACCAGCTTGAGATCGGAGGTCGGAATGTCCTGCGGCTCTGCGTAGAGGATAAGCACTGGGCGCGCACCGGCACGCGGCAGCGTGGCGTCGCCAAGCATCGCGTCTCGCCCCTTGATCGCATCGCTAAAATCCATGCGCCGCAGCTCCGTGAGCTTTTCTCCGTCGCGCAAGAATACGCCGAAGTGATCGGGCAGTGTGCCAGCCGTCTCTGCCCCCGTGCCAGCCTCTTTGTCGCGCAGGGCGAAGTACGCGATTATGCTGACGGCAGTCAATGCGAGAATTATCGAGCCGACGAGCGCCGGGACAAACCAGGGGCTTCGCCTCTGCGTGGCCGTGGGCGGCGTGCCGAGCGGAGCGGAGATAGGCCCGGTCGAAGGCGCAGCCCACATCTGCGCCGTCTCTGCCGCCGCGTCTCTGTGGGTTGGGGTCGGAGTCTGAAAGGGTGCGCCGCGCAGTGTGGGCATGGCGGCGTTGATCGTCGGCGACGGCGGCATCGCATCATAGCCGCAGTTCCGGCAGAAACGCTCGTTTAAGGGTATCTCTGTGCCGCAGCTCGGACAATTCATCTCTTTGACTCCGGCGAAACTGATCTACACAGAAAGCGCGAGGGGTCTGTACTCTACATCAAAACATTTTAGCATTGCCAGCAAAAGAGCTGCGGCCTCTATTTATGAGCGATTGATGCCGAGCGGCTGCAAGGGGCGCGGGGCAGTGCCCTCGAAGAACCAGCTCGCGCCGACTTTCAAACGATGATGCCAAGTCGGAAGACGCGAAGTGTAGAGCGTAAAGCGTGCCTGGCGGGCGAGAGCGCCGCCGAAGGCGCGGCCTCCGGCCAGAACCGCCGCGCGTTCCGTGCCGAGACTGACGGCTTCGCCCAGTTCCTGAAAATGTTTTGTCCGAAGCTCGCGACCGCCAAGCCAAGCCTTGATATTATCCGCCACGAGCCCTGCTTCCTGTAGAGCGAGCTGCGCAGTTCCGGCCAGGCGCGGGCTGGCGTCCGCATAAAATGCTATGTCGCCGAGCGCGAAGACATGCTCGTACCCTTGAAGCTGCAATGTAGGCTTAACGATCAAGAGGCCGCGCCGATCCTTCTCCACCTCAAGTCGTTCGACCAGCGGATTCATACGCACGCCGCCCGTCCAGACGACTGCGGCGGCCTCCATCTCCGTCTGCTCGCCGTTATGCTCGAAGACGAGTCCATTGGCCGTTACGCGGCGCACGCGCGTGCGCGTATGAATTTCGACGCGCGACTCCTTCAGAGCATCCTCGACGAAGGCGCGTATATCATCGCCCATGCCGGGCACGACATGAGCGCCCATCTCTATCAGAAGAATACGCGGCTCGCCAGGAAGGGCGCGGCGCTCAAAGGCATCGCGCAGCAGGTCTGCCATCTTGGTCGAAAGCTCTACGCCGCTCGCGCCCGCGCCGACCACTGCGAAGGTCAGAGCGCGGCGCGCATCCTGCGGCGCAAGGTCAGGCGCGACGCGATCCAGAGTCTCGACCATGCGTTGACGCAAGCGGTCGGCGTGCGCGATCTTACGAAAAGGCAGCGCGTACTCGTCAGCGCCCTCGACGCCCGCATAGTTGGTCACGCCGCCGACGGCCAGAACAAGCACATCATAGGCTAAGGGCCCAGACTGCCCCGTGATCGAAGCCTCGTTCGCCTTGAGGTCAATCCCTGTGACTTCACCGCGAACAAGACGTATGCGTTCATCAAGTAGCTCTTTGTATTGAGGCGCGATGTGCCAAGCTTCGACCTCGCCGCTCAAGTATTCGTAGAGCATCGGCGTAAACAGAAAATGATCTTCAGTGCTGACGAGCGTCACTTCGCCTTCACCCGCTAGCTCCAACGCCGTAAAGATGCCGCCGAAGCCGCCGCCTATGATAAGTATGCGTGCAGTTTTGTCCGCCATTCGCTTCCTCTCGATTCAACTGGTTGATACCTGGTTCGCCGCAAGATGGTAGCAGACAATCGGCAGGACACGCACGCCTCTTGGGTCGCGCGGCCAACCCTTCCGAAGATATGGATAAAATCCGCAGGCTCGGACACGAAACATCCCTTTTGTGGCCGACGATCATCAGAGCAGAAGTGAGCTACTTATACAATCAGTACCGCCTGCTTAAGCCGGGCGGGTATCCAACATTGACGACCCGCCCGCTACCGCAGGCGGTACTGATCTTCGTAATAGATGAAAGTGAGAGGGCATGAAACCGAGAGGGCTTAACACGGCCTGTGCCATCGTCGCCGCAACGCTTATTCTCCTGACCACTTCAACGGCGCACGGCGCGCAGCAGCAGGAAGAGATTGCCAAAGGTCGCGTCGTCGACAAAGTGGTTTGCAAAGCCGACCCGCTTCAGAGTTACGCGCTTTATCTTCCTTCCTCTTACACGCCGGAGAAGCGTTGGCCCATCCTTTATGCTTTTGACCCCGGCGCTGAAGGGCGTGTTCCGGTCGAGCTGTTTCAGGAAGCGGCGGAAAAGTATGGTTGGATCATCGTCGGCTCGCTCAATTCACAGAACGGCCCGATGAAGGGCTCAATCGATGCTTCAAATGCTTTGTGGAAAGACACGCACGCGCGCTTTTCAATCGACGACCGGCGTATCTACACGACGGGATTTTCGGGCGGCGCGCGCGTCGCCGTCTGGATAGCTTACCTGTGCCAGAATTGCGTGGCCGGTGTCATCGCGTGCGGCGCGGGTTTTCATACGCAGATTGCCCCGACGCCCGCGACCCCTCCCGCCTCCATCTCGTTCGCCTTCTTTGCCACGGTCGGAACGGATGATTTCAACTTCGGCGAATTGAAGACTCTGGACGACGTGCTCGCGGCTATAGGATTGCCGCACCGTCTGGCGATGTTCGAGGGCGGCCACATGTGGGCTCCAAAAGACGTTTTGACGCGCGCCGTCGCCTGGATGGAGATGCAGGCGATCAAGGCCGGAAGGAGACCGAAGGACGAAACGCTCATCGAAGACCTCTGGAAACAGGAAACGGAAAGCGCGCGTGGTTTGGAAGCATCGAAGAAGACTTACGACGCCTACGTCGCGTACCGCGCGCTGGTGGCAGACTTTCGGTCTTTGCGCGAGACGAAGGAGTTCGAGGCGAAGATGGTCCAACTGAAAGAGACTGCGGAAGTCAAACAGGGGCTCAGGGAAGAACGGGATCAGATCAGGCGGCAGCAGGAGTTAACAAATCAGCTCATCGCTTTTCAGGAAAGACGAAAGGATGTCGAGACGCGCGCCGTCGCCTTCGGAGAGTTTAAAAGAGTCCTGGGCGACTTGAGAAAAAAGAGCCGCGAGACAGTAGACAGCATAGAGCGCCGCATCGCACGCCGCACACTGCATGATGTGTTTGCTTTTTATTACGAAGGCGCAGGGAATCTGATTCAGCGTCGCAAGGATTACCCTATCGCCGTCTCGAACCTAGAGATCGCATCCGAGATTGCCGAGCACAGTTCGCAGGTAATGTTCGAGTTGGCTACGGCCTACGCGCTCAACGGTGAAAAGAAGAAGGCGCTGGATGCTCTGCGGCGTGCCGTAGAGCGTGGCTTTACGGACATCGCGCGGATGAACAGCAGCCCCGCGCTCGAAGCCGTACGCAAGGAAACGGAGTATCAGAAAATCCTTGAGAGCATCAGCCAGAAGCCTTGATCGTTTGGTTGGCCCACAAGCTGGCCGCCAATCACTTGACCTTTAAGAGAACAAACGTGAGGTCATCATGCTGCGCGGTGTCCATGCACCATTGCTGAATATGCTCTATCAGTTTTGTGCGAATCTCTGTCGCAGACAAACTCTTCATGGAGATCAGCAGCCTGCACAAGCGCTCTTCTCCGAACTCTTCGCCGTGACGGTTGAGCGCTTCCGTCAGGCCGTCCGTGTAGGTGATAAGCAGATCGCCGCTCTGCAACTGGACTGTGTCTTCCTCGTAACTGCAATCCTCAAACAGCCCTATGACCATTCCGCCCGTCTTTAACTGAGTGCAGTTGAACTCGGCTTCGGGAGCTAAGACCTGCTCCTCTATGCTCTCGACTAAGATGGGCAGTCCCGGCCTGCGCTTCTTGAGCGCCGAAGTGTCAGCTTCAAAGGGCGAGGGCAGAAGGAGCGGAATCAACTCGTCTCTGTTGGCGGGGCGAATCAGCAGCGGCGGATTGTGCCCGGCGTTGACATAAGTTAGTCGTTTCGTCGACTCCTCGTACTGTGCGTAAAAGAAGGTCGCGTAACTGGACGCGCCAGTCGATCTACAGAGCAGACGATTGACGGACGAGACTAGTTGGGCCAATGAGCCTTTGGTCGCGACGCTCGCTTGGCCCATCATCGCCTGACTGCGCAGCGTCGCCTGCACGGTCGACATCAAAAGCGCCGCCGAGATTCCTTTACCGGCTACGTCCGCGACGGCGATGCCGATCTGCTCATCTTCAAACACAAGGAAGTCATAGTAGTCGCCGCCGACTGTGCGCGCGGGCTGGCAGAAGTAGGCCATCTCAAGCGAACGGGAAGCGGGCGGGCGCAAAGGGAAGAGATGCTGCTGGACTTCCGAGGCCATGGCGAGTTCACGCTGCGTGCGTTCTTCTTCAACCATGCGCTCGGCCAGCTTGGAATTTTCAATCACGAGGGCCAACTGTCCGGCCACGGACATCAGCATCTCTTTGTCCCTGACAGAAAACTCGTGGCGTGCGTTCCTGCGGCCAATGGAAAGAATCCCTACCAGTTGATCTTTCATCCTGATTTGCAGCAGCAGGCTGGACTCCATCGCCTCAAGCGTCGCGCATTCGCGCCGGCGCGCATCCTGCACGGACTTTGGCTCGCCGCTGAGCGCGCGCATCCAGGTTTCCATGTCGTGCTGTTCGATCTTGAGCGGAATCGCCAAATGACGCAGCCTTTTGACGACGAAAGCATCGCCCGTCAGAATCAGTCGCTCTTCGGAAGTCGGCAGCAGTGAATTAAACATCGGCCGCTTTGCGTCTGCCGTCGTCACTTCTTCCTGCGAGGTGATGCGACAGACGAAATCGCCCGTCGCCTCGTTGCGCACAAAGATCGAGACGCTCTCTATGCCGAGCGCGCCGCTGATCATCTTGATAATCAACCTGTAGAGCTGATTTACATTTGCTGCACGGCGCGCGGCATCGCCCAGATCGAGCAGGATGCGCCGCTCATCATAAGCCTTGGGGGAATAACGTCGAACGATCACGGGCGCGACGCTGCGCTGGACGATGAGATGCAGCGCCGCGAACGCCAGAAGCAAAACGGCGAGCGCCATCATATCCGCACGCGGGCCGAAGCGATTGAGATACGCAGCGCGGCTGCCCGTGAACACGAATACGATGGCAGAGGCGAGGATCAATATTTCCAGGACGATCAGCGCGTGCTCCGGCCGCAGACGACGACTCATGCGCCGAAGGCTGCGCGCCTGAAAACCTATGCGGGGACGACCGATGCGCGGAAAAACTCTCATTCGTTCTGCCTATTCATATCTGAGCGCCACCATCGGGTCTACTTTGGAGGCGCGCCGCGCCGGCAAGTAGCAGGCAAGCAAAGCGACAGCCACCAGCAACAGAGAGACGGCCAGAAAAGTTACAGGGTCTGTGGATTTGACTTCATAAAGCAGGCTCGCCATCAGGCGCGTCAGCCCAAAAGCTCCCAACAGGCCGAGCCCTACTCCGATAAAGGTCAGCAGCAGCCCCTGGCCCAGCACAAGCTTCAAGATGTCCAGCGTCTGCGCTCCCAAAGCTATGCGTATGCCTATCTCGCGCGTGTGCTGCGTGACCATGTAAGACATCACACTGTAGATGCCGACGAGTGCCAGCGTCATCGCAAGCGCCGCGAAGATGCCCATCAGCAACATGTTCAGGCGTTGATTGGAGACGGACTTGCCGATCACGGTCTCCATCGTTTGCACGTCGTAGATGGGCTGATTAGGATCGACCGCCAGCACTTCACGACGAATCGAGTTGGTGAGCGCCGTCGGCTCGGCCGTGGAGCGCACGACCAGACTCATGCTCTGCGTCTCGGAATTTTGCTGTGTGTAGGGAATAAAGATTTCAGGTCGCGTGGGGCGCGACAATCCGGATTGCCTGACATCTGCGACCACACCTGTGATCGTCATCCAGTTGGCCTCGCTGCTGCTCATGTTGATGCGCCTGCCGATGGGTTCCTGTCCCGCCAGAAGCTGACGCACAAAGGTCTGGTTGACGACCACGACGGGAGCGCCCGTCTCTTTGTTGCGAGTGTTGAATAGATTTCCGGCGATCAAAGGAATGCCGAGCGTGCGGAAATAATCTGTGCTCGCAGAGCGAAATTCGACCAGCACAGGCGGGTCGCTCTGCGGTATGCCCTCGACTCTGGCGTGACCGTTCCAGCCGAACTGTTGAATCGGCAAAATATTTATCAGGCCAGCGGTCTCAACGCCCGGCAGAGTGTTGACGCGCTCCAAGACCTGATCGTGAAAAGCGACGGCGGACTCTTTCGTCTTGTACTTCGCTTCGGGCAGTGTGATCTTCATCGTTAGGACATTTTCCGGACGAAGACCCGTGTCGACCTGCTGCAAACGCATAAAGCTTCGGATCAGGAGTCCTGCGCCGACCAGAAGCATCAGAGCAGCGGCGACCTCTGCGACCGCCAGCAAACTGCGCAGCCAGTTGCCGCGCGGGCTGCTGCCGGAACTGCCGCCCTCTTTCAAAGCCTCCTGCACATCGGTCTTGGAGATTTGCAGAGCGGGAGCGAGACCGAAGACGATGGCCGTCAGCATAGAGAGCAGCAGCGTGAAGCCAAGCACACGAGCGTCCAGTCCAATCTCGCTCGCACGCGGCAGAAAACCTGAGGCCAGCGCGACGAGAGCGTCTACGCCCCACTTCCCGACGACGAGACCCAAAGCCCCGCCCATCAGCGACAACAGCAAACTCTCCGTCAAAAATTGACGCACCAGCCGCGCGCGTCCAGCGCCGAGCGCCGTACGTATGGCGATCTCTCTGCGACGCGTGGCGGCGCGCGCAAGCAGCAGGTTGGCGACGTTCGTGCAAGCGATCAGCAGCACAAAGCCGACTGCGCCGAGCAGTATCAGCAGAGCCGGTCGCACACTCTGTACTGTCTCTTCCTGAAGCCGTATGAGCTTGATGTCGCGGCCCGCCTGATTATCCGGATACTGCTCGGCCAGGCGGCGCGCGATGGTGCTCATCTGCTCCTGCGCCTGTTGGAGTGTGGCGTCCGCTTTTAATCTGCCGATGACGCGCAGACTGTGATTGCCGCGCTCCGCCAGTTGCTCTTTCGAGAAGACCAGCGGCGTCCAGATGTCCGTCGTCGCGGAAGGGAACTCAAAGCCCTGCGGCATGACTCCGACGAGCGTAAAAGTTTCGCCGCCGAGAGTGATACTTTTGCCTATGATCTGTGGATCAGCGCCGAAGTTACGCTGCCATAGACGATCACTGATGACGGCGACAAAGTTTCTGCCCGCCTGGTCTTCGCCCGCAAGGAAAGTGCGCCCCAGTTGCGGCGGCGTGCTGATGACATCGAAGAAACCTGCTGTGGCCGTCACTCCCAGCATGCGCTCTGGCTGGTCTTTGCCCTGTAGACTAAAATTCGCTGGCTCGTAAGCGGAAAGCTCTGCGAAAACCTGATTCTGCTCGCGCCAGTCCAGGAAGTTCGGCGCGGAGACCGTACCCGTCAAGCCCTGTTGCGGAAGCGTCTCCCAGAGCTTGACCAACTGCTCCGGCTCTTTGAATTGCAACGGCCTGAGCAGTACGGCATTGACGACAGAGAAGATGGCGCTGTTAGCCCCTATGCCCAGGGCCAGTGTCAGCACTGCGACCACAGTGAAGCCGGGATGCTTGACGAGCATCCGAATACCGTATTTCACATCCTGCCAGATAGTTTGCACGGGGTGGTTCCTCTCTTTGCGTTCAAAGATGTGCAGAGCCTCAAGAGACCGTTACGGTAAAGCTCAGACGCTTGTTCGGGCTATTTGTTTAAGCGTGTGATCCGCACCTTCGGAAACCGGCAAAGCGCACATCGAAAGAGAGCTGTCCCTTCAATAGTGAGGACACCGCGAGCGGGGCTTTTGTGGCAGAAAATCGGCGCAAAAGAGGAAGAAGGGAAGGAAAGGCGCGCTCTTCTTCCGTGCGGCATGCATCAGGGGCAAGCCACGCGCTCCGCTGGACAGTCCCGCGAGGGCCATGTTAAATTGCAGTGTATTTTAACTTTAGCGGTTACCGCTCACTGAAGGTCGAGCCGGTCTACTGCGGTCTGGGAGGGCCATCGCAAAGCAGTGTCAACATCAAAAGAAGAGAAAGAAAGAATCGTCACAGAGTTTCGTACGCACGAGGCGGACACAGGATCACCACAGGTGCAGATCGCACTGCTCAGCCAGCGCATCAACGAGCTGACGGAGCATTTCAGGACGCACAAAAAGGATAACCATTCGCGGCGCGGCCTGCTCAAGATGGTCTCGCAGCGCAGAAGTCTGCTCGACTACCTGAAGAGCAAGGATATAGAGCGTTACCACGAGGTCGTTAACCGTCTGGGCCTGCGTCGCTAAAC
>DATLMN010000088.1:0-13202 GCA_035537255.1 Pyrinomonadaceae bacterium
TGTTCGACGAAAGAGGCACAGTGTAAACTCATGCCACAGTTTGGTCAAAAATAATCTTTGTCCGCCAGAGTCCACAGGCGCTATATTTGCGCTTTAACCTTTGACTGAAAAGTATTCGCCGCAACTCAAGTAGGAGATGCAATCTATGAGCAATAATATTATGGATATAAGCTGGCAGGAGATCATCGAATACAACCCAGACGGGCAGATCAAAAAGGAGATCGGCAGCTCTTTTTTTCGCGGAGAGAATTGCAACTTTAATCCTTATAAAAAGGATTTTGAAAACGCGGATTTTCTTGAAAGCTTTTTGCTCAAAGGGTGGCTGCCCGAGAAGCCCTTTATCACAAAGAGCACGAAGATCACGGCATTCGGAAGCTGCTTCGCCACGCATCTGACCACTTACCTGACGAACATCGGTTATAGCCTTTCAAAAGAGAGAGACCCGGAAGTTTATATCTCTTCGATGGGTGAAGGGCTCGTCAACACCTACGCTCTGCGGCAGCAGTTCGAGTGGGCGCTCTGTAATGAGAGGCCGCCGGAGAACCTGTGGCATGGCTTTCGCGCAGAGGAGTTCGGCTACCGTGATGAAGTCAGGGAGAGAACCAGAAAAATCTTTTTGGAGACGGATTTTTTCCTCATCACGCTGGGGCTTTCCGAAATCTGGTATGACGAAGTGACGGGCGGAGTTTTCTGGCGCGCTGTGCCAAAGAGATTCTATGACCCTGCTCGACACAAGTTCCGCGTCTGCTCTTTCGATGAGACGAAGCGAAACATCCGTCGCATCTCCGATCTGATCTTCAAGCACGTCCCCCGCGCACGGATTCTTTTTACCTTATCACCGATCCCGCTCGCGGCCACCTTTCGTCCGACAAGCTGTATGACGGCAAACTCCGCTTCCAAAGCCATCCTGCGCGCGGCGCTGGACGAGTTTTATCGTGACCACACGGAGCTACTGAACAAGAAGCTGTTCTATTTTCCAGGCTACGAGGTCATGGCGGAGCTTTTTCCCAACAAGTTCGTGGACGACAACCGTCATCCGCATGACGAGATTATTCTCTTCATCATGAAGCTGTTCGAAGCCGTCTACTGTGAAAGCCCCATCACGCTCGCTGAGGTCAACGCGCTGTTTCAAGAGCTGAGAGAGAAAAACATCACCTCTCTCATCACCGCTGCCTCAAAAGCCCCTTGATGATTTTTTAATTTACGGCTGAGGCTCTGCTGCGTTCGGCGTCCTGCCGATGCCTTTTTCTTCGAGCCTGTCCAGCAGTCTGGTCGTGCGCTTCATCGCTCCTTCAGCAGTGAGGTGATAAAAGCCGTCGAAGAAATGATCGAGCGGGAAAGTGTTTTCGCCGGGCGTGTCGAGCATCGGAAATCTCAATCGCCTTTGAAGCTCCGCTTCGATCTGTTGAATCGAGGGCTTCTGCCTCTCAAAAAGATCAACGGGAATCGGCGGAAATGAATAGAAGACGCGGACGCCTCTCTGCGCCGCAGCATCACCGTAGCGGTTGAGGCCATCAATCGTGCGACTAATCGTCTCAGGCGTGGCGTGAGCATTGATCGACTTCGGAGAATTGTAACCCTCCTTTAATCTAATCGTCAGCGGATAATGTTCCACCAGATCGCCGTAGCGGTTAAAGGCATCTCGCCTGTAAACATGGCTCTTGTTCTCAATCCATTGCCTTTCAGTCACGCCCTTCTGCTCGACGGCGTAGCGAAAAATTCCGCCCGCGATGATAAAGCCTTTGTTCGTCACTTCCAGAAAATTCCCGCGCGTAAAGCTTCGTATAACTGACGGATTGTGCTCTGCTTCGGCAAACAGAAACGGCCCGAGGCCATTGTAAAAATCGCCGAAGTTCTCGTATTCGGGCGAGACGATCACGATATCGCCGGGCCGCAGCCCCGTCTCCACATACTTGAGCATGAAAGCCAGCCCGTCGCCGACATTGAGCCCCATGTTGATTGGATGATACGCGGTGCGCCGCTCGATCTCAGGCGAGTTGATGCCGAAGATCAGGTTAGAGCCGCCAACCAGAATGATGCGCGGCGATGGCTCCTGTTCGAGCAGAAGCTGTTTGTCTCCGGTCACTGCGTTAAAGTCCGCCTCGAACGGCTTCTGCTTTGTATAGACCAGCAGCACTGCCGCCCACAGCAAGAGTTGGACGAGCAGGAATTTGCAAAGCTTAAGAAGAAACAGACGCATCATTGATGACTCTAAAACTGGTAATAGTAAAATCCCGTCACAAAGTATGTGCCGAAATACAGCACCAGAAAAATCAGGCCGTGGTAAACGAGCCAGCGCACAGGCTTCGGCCAATCGTCTAGCGTTAAAGGATGCGGCCTGTGTCTCTGTGTCCATTCCACCAGCACGAAAGCGCAGAGGAACAGCATGATCTTTTTCCCCGCCAGCGGATAATCCGCGTAGGGATGCAGGATGCTAGTGAGCTGTCGATAAGCCGCCGGATTAAGCGCATCAATGAAAATCTTTTTGATAATCAAGATCGCATCCGACAGATTTGGAGCGCGAAAGAAGACCCAAGCCAGGCAGATAAAAGAGAAGGTCAGCAACATCTTTAAGAGGGCCTGCGGCGAGGGTAGATGTCCGGGACGTTGCTGCTGCTCCTGTTCTCTCTGCACACGTCTCTGCTGATTACGCCTGAGCATTGCGGGAAGAACAGCCGCTCCGTTGATGCCTCCCCAGATCAGGAAATTCCAGGATGCTCCGTGCCAGAGTCCGCTCAAAAGAAAAGTACACATCACGTTAAAGGCGCGTCGCGGCGCAGAGCCTCGCACTCCGTCCATTGAAAAGTAGACGTAGTCGCGAAACCACGTCGCCAGAGAGATGTGCCAGCGCCGCCAGAACTCCGCAGGCGATTTTGAGAAATATGGATAATCGAAGTTGGGCAGCGATTCTATGCCCAGCAGCTTTGCCGAGCCGATGGCAATATCGGAATAGGCAGAGAAGTCGCAATAAATTTGAAAGGCGAAGCAGATGGTCGCAAGCAGCAACTGTGGGCCGGATCTGCTCCCCGCTTCGCCATAAGCCAACTGCACAATCGGCGCTAGATTATCCGCGAGCAACATCTTCTTGAACAGCCCCCACAGTATCTGACGGCATCCATCAACTGCTAAGGGATAAACAAAATGACGCCCTACGAGCAACTGTCGCAGGAGATTGCCCGCACGGTCGATGGGCCCGGCCAGAAGCTGCGGGAAGAATGCGACGTAAGCCAGATACGCGATCAGGTCTGTGGTCGCTTTTGTCCGGCGCTTGTAAACATCAACGGTGTAGCCCAGCGACTTCAAGGTGTAGAAGCTGATGCCTACGGGCAGCATGAGCTTCAACAACGAGGGGTCTGTGCGCCAGCCTACCGTTCGCGCCAGAAGGTGAAAATTCTCCGCGAAGAAGTTGAAATACTTGAAGAGTGCGAGCGCGCCGAGATTGCTACAAAGGCTAAGCATCAGTAGCGCACGCCGCGCTCCTTGATGCTTCGTGCGCGCCAGACCGATACCGACGCTATAATCCAGTAGGCTCGTCCCCAGCAGGAGCGCGCCAAAGCGACTGTCCCACATCGCATAAAAGACGTAGCTGGCGACCAGAAGCAGCAGGTTCTGCGCCGCGCGCTTTTTCGCTGCCCAGTAAAGAGCAAAGATCAGGGCAAGAAAGAGAAGATACGTCGGGGTGGTAAACGCCATGATTAATCTTCAAAAACCTGAGACGCAAAGGTCGTATGAGATTGTATAAAAGCCATCAAACAGCATGTGCCAGCTCTAATCTCCGCCTTGGCACGCCGCCTATATACGTTTTCAATTGAATATAAGGGACATCGCGACTCAACACAGAGACACAGAGGACACGGAGGAAGCACGGAGGCTTGAGCGATGTTCGACTCTCTGTGTAAGCTCTGTGTGCTCTGTGTCTCTGTGGTGAATGCTTCTTTCCATATACTCAATTGAAATTTGCCCTAAAGCTTCCTGATCCAGAGGCTGCCGCCAGGGTTCTTCAGACAGAGCGGCATGCTCTCGGCAAACTGCTCGCGGTAAAAATGTTCAAGATAAGTATTGAAAAAGACGATGCGAAAGGCCGTGTTGTATTGAAGGAAAGCGCGCAGCAGATAGTTCTCGTTCCAGTAGATGCCAAGCTCCACAATCCATGCCCTGGGATACTCGAACGGATAAAAGACATCGTGAAAGTGTACGAAGACTCCGCTTTGAAGGCGCGGCAGCACCTCGAAGAGCAGGTGATTGACATCGCTTCCGACTTTGCTGACGTGAGTCGAATCGATAAACAGAATGTCATTCTCCGCGAGAGACGAAAAGATGCTTGGGTCTGTGTCCTGAACGCGCGCCGGGACGAGATTGATTCTGTCCGTATCACCTTTTTTGAGCAGAGACGTTAAGAGCCATGGATTGGGATCGATGAAAGTGAAGCTGATCGAGTTGTTGAAAAAAAGCTCGTCCGTGTCCAGCATCACACAGGACGAATGGCCCGAACCGATCTCTATAATACGTTTGGGCCTTAAGTGCCGCATCATCGAATAGAGACAGATCGCATCCGAGTAGCCGTAATTTGCATTCTCGAAATAGAAGCGAAGCCCATCTGTTCTTTCCGCCTTGAAAGGCATCTCACCGTAAAACTCTTTGAATAAATGAAAGAGCCGCAGTTGTTCCGCTTCATTCAAATCAATGCCCGGCAGCTCTGTCGGCGTTTGAAAGATACGCTGCTCGTCCGCTTTGACTTCGCTCGGCGAGGGGACGGGAGAGTAAAAGTGGCCCGGCGGGACACATTGCGGGTCAACCGTGTAAGCATCATTGAAAGCGGCATCAGCATTTTCTTCATCAACGGGCGTGGACGAGCTTGAGGACGGAAAAAAATTAGCGATCCCTTTCAGAAATCTATTCATACGGATGCCCATCGCGTGCCGCTCTTCGGCGCATGACGACCTTGGCCTAGTTGCGCCTGCTCAAGTCCTCTCCAGATGATTTCCATTATCACGAAATGTTTCGACGACTTGCGCGGGAGCATGTCCCGTCTGCTTAAAATTTAGTGGGCCATGCCTGTGCGGCGTCCACTTCAATTTCCACTTGGCCTCGTAGCGGCGGCGATTTTCGTCAAACAGCTCCTCGTATCGCCCGTCCCTGATCAGCTTCTTAAATGCTGCCTGCCCGAAGTGGTGTACGAACACATCCGCCGCGCAGACGATGCGCAGCCCGGCGGCCCGTATGCGCTGCGCGTAATCGTCGTCCTCGAACATGCCTATACGGAACTGCTCGTCTAGTGGGCCCATCATTTCGTAAGTCTCGCGACGCAGCGCGACGCAGAACATCGCCAGCACGTCAATGTCCGCCGCTTGTCCGTCATGCAGGTGTGTGTGCTCGCGCGCGAACGTCAACATCTCTGCGTACGTTTTGTAAGAGACCTCTATCCTGGCCTCGTTGCCCGCAAAGTTTGTGACGGGCCCAACCATGCCGACACTTGGGTCTTCCAGGTGGCGCAGCAGACGGCTCAGCCAGCCGGGCGGCACTACCGTGTCATTGTTCAGGAGCACAAGGTAGTGACCTGTGCTGAGCGCTACGCCCTGATTGTTGGCGCGCGCAAAGCCTGCGTTCTCTGAATTGAGAATGATGCGCACGCGAGAGTGCTCAGCCGCGAGGCGTTGCAGATACTCTTGAGTGCCGTCCGAAGAGTTGTTGTCGACGACGATGATTTCGTAATTGAGATACTCTGTATGACGCAGGATGCTTTCAACGCAGAGCCGTGTGAGCGCCAGATTGTTGTAAGCGACGACGATCAGGCTGGCGCGAGGGATTGCCGCTTCTAGCGCATTGAGAATTGACTTGTACCTTTGCGGCCAGGTGTTCGAGGCGGCGAAACGGCGACGCTCGGCGACTTTTTCCGGGTTGTCCTCGGCGACGGCGCGGTCTAGTTGAACTAGAAAATCCTCTCGGTCATGCGCCAGATAGAGGTAATCGCGGAAAGGCTCAAGCTCTGAGAGCGCGACCGAGACTACCGCTTTGCCCGCGCTCAGGTATTCGTACATCTTGACGGGGTCTGTCGATTCCGTGATCGAGTTGACCTTGAAGGGAATCAGGCAGACATCGAAGTGATAAAGATATTGCGGCATCTCTTCGTACGGGCGCTGGCCGAGCAGGCGCACGTTCGGCAGAGACTCAAGCTCACGAATATCCACGTCGAAGACGCCGCCGAGCAGCACGAAAGTATATTGTGGGCGACGGCGCGCGACCAACGTCATCAGCTCGACATCGAACCAACCGGCGATTGCGCCAAAGTAGCCGACGACAGGACGGTCGGCATCCGCCAGCAAAGAGCTTGGTTGATAACGCTCTGCGTAAAAATCATAATCGACGGCGTTTCGCGCGAGGAGAAGGGAGCGCGCATGCGTGCGCCACTTCTCATAAAGTGCGGCGGCCGTGACAACCAGTAGATCGCAGCCTTCGACCAGTTGCGGCTCGATTTCCGCAATCGCGTGGCCCAGTCCTGGAAAATCTTTCCACTCGTCCATACAGTCGTAGATGATGTGCCAGCCCCAGCGCTCACGCGCGCAGAGGGCCACGTGGGCCCAAGACGGAATCTGCACATAGCCGATGGCTTCGTCAATATGAAGCGCGCGGCGCAGCTCCGCGAGCGAAGAGAGCAGAGCTTCCGCGTTCGCACTCTTGATGGTTTCCAGATTCACCCACTGGTGACGCAGCGCCGCAAGCTCGATCTCATACAGATTCTCTTTCAATCTTTTGATGTGGAAACGGGGCGCGGATGCGTGCGAGAGAAAGTGATCCAGGCGGATGTAAAAAACTCTGTGGCCGTGCGCGGCGAACTGCGACATGAGCTGTTGCGGTCGCTGGTAACGAAACTCCCAATCGATGATCGAGAAACAGATGATGTCCGCTTTGTGTAGCTGCTCGACCGGCGAGGAATCATTGAGCAGGGCCGCTGACTCTGTATCTTTCAAACCGGGCAGCAGCGTCAGCGACGCGCAGGCGGGATCGATGTGCGGCTGTTTGACGATCCCTTCGTGTTTGAGCGCGGCTCGGCCGATGGAGAGTGTGCGACGGAAAACATTCGTCAGGGATGGAGCGAAGCGTTGCCTGATTTCCCAGTACCGCCTGACCCAGCGCCACGCACGGGAGTTGAGGATGTCGCGCAGGTAACCCTCTTTCGCCGCCAGCTCTGTTGAAAGCGAATCTATCGTGCGGTCTCTCGACTCGATCTCTTTGTGTAACTTTTCCCGCACCGCCGAGGATTCCCGTACGAGAGAGTTTGTCCGTTGTGCGTGCTCGTCCGCCTGCTCTTTTTCAAGGCGGACTTTCAAACGCTGGCCCAACTGCGCGAAGAATTGGCGTATGAGCGCGGCGTCCTGCTCGTTGGCTTCCACCAAAGGGCGCAGACTGTGGGGAAGAGCATCGCCCGTCGTGATGAAACCCAGGCCATGCTCGTGCGTAAATTCAAAGTGTGGATAAAGAGGCTTCAATTCCTCCCAGAGTTTACAGACGCCTAACTCGCGCAACATCGTGCCGTGAAAAAGCATGACGCCGGACAGGCTCATCTTCGGCAGCCAACTTTCAAAGACATGCCTGACTTCATCATAAGCTTGACGGCCTTCGACGTGCAGCAGATCAATCGTGCCATCCTCAAAATGAGCGAGCGCCTGATCGAAAGTGCTCTCGATAAAGGTCGAAAAGCCTTCGTAGAGCGGATTGTGATGCTCTCTGAAATCTTTGAGCACGTCGACATTATTGAGAGCGCCGCTTTGCTTATCTCTTTGCCGGTCGTTTATCGCATAACATTGCGTATTGAGATTTAGCTCGCTGACGGCCTGACAGAATGCGCAGTAGGAGACGCCGTCAAGCGTTCCCATCTCGACTATCTTACGCGGACGCAGCGCGTCAACGAGAAACATCGCGAAGGGAACGTGTGCAGCCCAATCACTCTCGACCAGTCGCAGCGGAGACGAGAGACAGCACGGATAGTCCAGAGGATTGAAATCTGTCATACGATGGTTTGATAAAATGATGCTGTAAAGCGAAGCGGTCTCGAATCAGTTGCGCTTTTAATAAAATCTCAGGAGAAGTCCACTTTAAGATTTCGGGCAACGTAAATCAAGATCAATATACAATGATGCGGCGCGCCAGCCTTATCAGCCGTAGGCGTGACGCGACCTGCTGCTTGACGCACCCTCTATGCGCGGATAGACTGAATTGAACTTATTGGAACGCCAAAACAAGCTCGCCTCGCTTTGTCTCGCTGGATGCTTGACTGTCTATGAAGGGGAAGTCCTAAAACAGCGCAGCACGGGTGCGCACCCATTTTTCTAATCTCTTGGCATATCTCATCAAAGAAAAAGAGAAGCTCGATACGAGCGGAAGCGGCGCAGGTGCTACGCCTACGGCTGCGCCTGACGACAAGGCAGTGCTGCGTCCGCTCCCAGATGAACCGCTTATCAAGATCAGGCCGCACAAATCCTGGGCGATCCTGTTCGACCTCAAAGAAGTATGGGCGCATCGAGAGCTATTCTATTTTCTGGTGTGGCGCGATCTGAAAGTCCGCTACAAACAGACGCTGCTCGGAGCATCTTGGGTCGTCCTGCAACCGCTGCTGATGACGCTAGTCTTCACAGTTTTTCTGGGACAAGTCGTGCGCGTTCCTTCCGAAGGCGCGCCGTATCCGCTCTTTCTTTATGCGGGACTGCTGCCTTGGACTTTCTTCTCGAACTCCGTCGCCGCCAGCAGCCACAGCCTGCTCGCCAACGCTCACATGGTCACGAAGGTCTATTTCCCCAGACTGATTATCCCCGCTGCGACCGTCGCCGTGCGCCTGGCAGATTTTCTGATCGCCTCTATCATTCTTATTATCCTGATGGGCTATTACGGCGTGCCGCTGACGCGCAATCTTTTGCTCCTGCCGTTGCTGGTCGCACAGTTGACGCTGCTGGCTCTGGCCCTGGGGCTCTTGTTCTCTGCCTTGAATGTCAGGTACAGGGACATCGGCACAATGCTGCCCGTCCTGCTTCAGCTCTGGATATTTGTCTCGCCGATCATTTATCCGTCGAGCCTTGTACCGCAAAGATGGAAAGCCGTCTACGAGCTGAACCCGCTGGTTGGAATCATAGAGAACCTGCGCGCCGCTCTGCTCGGGCTTGAGTTCGAAAGGAGCGCGCTTGTCGCTTCGACGCTCGTCACGCTGGCGCTCTTTGTGTACGCCGCTTATATCTTCAATCGTTTGGAAGACGCATTCGCCGACCTCGTTTAGAGAGCATAAGGATGAGACCGATTGTCAGTGTCAGAGATTTGAGCAAGCGCTACTTTGTGGGGCGACGGCGCAATATCAATCCCACGCTGCGCGAAGCGCTGGCCGGTGCTGTGCGCTCGCCGCTCGTGCGTCTCTACAACCAGCGGCGCAGCGCGACGGAAGAGCTCTGGGCGCTCAAAGATGTCACCTTCAATGTCGCGCCGGGTGAAGTCGTCGGCGTCATCGGGCGCAACGGCGCTGGGAAATCGACGCTGCTGAAAATTCTCTCGCGTATCACTAAGCCTTCGGCGGGCGAAGTGGACATATACGGTCGCGTCGGCAGTCTGCTCGAAGTCGGAACAGGGTTTCATCCGGATTTGACGGGCCGTGAAAACGTCTATCTCAACGGCACTATCTTAGGGATGAAGCGGCAGGAGACAAAGCGAAAGTTTGACGAGATCGTCGCCTTCGCCGGCGTCGAGAGATTTCTGGACACGCCCGTCAAACATTATTCGACGGGCATGTATCTGCGCCTGGCTTTTGCTATCGCCGCGCATCTTGAGCCGGAGATACTACTCCTGGACGAAGTGATCGCCGTCGGCGACGTTAGTTTTCAGAGTAAGTGTTACGAAAAGATGAGAGAGGTCAGCACGCAGGGGCGCACGGTCTTTTTCGTCAGCCATAATATGGCGACCGTCGAGCGGCTTTGCAAACGCGCTCTCTACATACGCGAGGGCCGTCTGGCGGAAGACGGGGAAAGATCAAGCGTGATCGCAAGGTATGTCAGAGAGGCAGCCGTGGAAGAACTAGGTTTCCCCTTTGAGAGCGCAAGTTCCTGACAGAGATTGTTCTCAATAAATTCTTCGATGCCGAACGTCAGCATCATTATTCCGACACACAATCGCCCGCACCTGCTGCCGCGCGCGGTCGAAAGCGCGCGCCTCGCCGGAAGTGATGTCGAGGTGATCGTCGTCGATGATGCTTCGACGGACGAGACGGCGAAGGTCTGTCAGGGACTCAAGGGTATCAAGTACATTCGGTTGGAGCGCAACCAGGGCGTGGCCGGTGCGCGCAATGTGGGAATACTTTTCAGCACCACAAAGTACATAGCCTTTCTGGATGATGACGACTTGCGCTTGCCCTCTACGCTCGATGCTCAGTTAGAAGCGTTGGAGCAGAACCCTGAGGCTGGCTTCGTCTGCGGCGCGATGCGTATGATGGATCAGCAGTATCAGCCGACGGGCGAGGTCTCGTGCCCACGTCACGCGGGGGGCGACGCGTTCTGGGAGCTTTTAGAGCTTGATTTCCCGGTGATGCCGCTCTCTGTTTTGATACGCAAGGAATGTTTCTTGAGCGTCGGCCTGCTCAACGCGCGCCTGCCCGGGATAGATGATTGGGATATTTTGGTGCGCCTCGCGGAGCTTTATCCTGTGCTGGTGACGGAGGATGTGGTCGGTCTTTACAGACAACCGTCGCCCCTTTCAGGACAGGGCTCGTCCGCTCAATCCGCGCAGCTTCGCGCAGCGGCGCGCCATCAGCTAAGGCTTCTTCAGTTACCGCGTGCGATGGCGGCAGGCGCGCAAAGGCGTCTAGAGGCGCGCCGCCGCACCATCAATCGCATCGCCGATACTTTGTTGTGGAATGCCGCGCGCAGATTGCCGGAGAAAGAGTATGGCTTTGTCTGGGCCAATGCGCTTACGGCTTTGCGCCTTAATCCGTTGCGCGCCGCGCGCCCAGCGGCGTATCGAAAGCTACTCGCGCACTGGATAGCTCCGTAGGGGCTGAATGTTTATAGACAATCGCGTCCATCAAATATCAAGCTCCGCAGGAGCGGCATGTTTATAGTTTTAAGCGTCTATCAAGCATCAAGCTCCAAGAGGTGCGACATGTTCCGGTTCTATTACATGTCGCACCTCTTGGAGCTTGGCTCAATTATTGATACGTCTACTATAAACATTCAGCTCCTACGGAGCTAAAATGTCCGCGCAATATCAGAGCGCGCCTGACACTGAACTTATGCCGAGAGCCAGTATTATCATCACGACGCACAATCGCCCGCACCTGCTGCCACGTGCGGTGGAGAGCGCGCGCCTCGCCGGAAGTGATGTCGAGATCATCGTCGTCGATGATGCTTCGACGGATGAGACGGCGAAGGTTTGCCGGGCGCTTGACGGTATTCGTTATGTGCGGGTCGAGCGCAACCAGGGCGTGGCCGGTGCGCGCAACGTCGGCATTCTGGCGAGCGCGTCAGAATACCTTTGCTTTCTTGATGACGATGACGTGCGTTTGGCGCATACTCTGGACGCGCAGGTAGAGGCTCTTGCGTCTGCGCCGGAAGCCGGGATGATCTACGCGCAGGCCGAGCTTGCAGACCAGAACGGCGAGCCGTCGGGTCGCTTTTATCCTTCGCGTTGCTGGCAGGGAGATATTTTCTGGCGACTGTTGAGCAGGAATTTTATTCCGTGCGGCAGCGTCGTGTTTCGCCGTTCGTGCCTCTCTCGTGTAGGGCTGTTGGACGCGGCAGTGCCCGGACTCGACGATTGGGACTTATGGATTCGCATCAGCGAGCTTTATCCGGTCATCGCTTTAGAACAAGCGGTCTTCCGCTGGCGGCAGTCCACACCATCTTCCGCTCAGGGAACTTCTATGGCTGCGGAGCTGGTCAAACAGAGCGCGCGACAATTTCGCGAGCGCTGGATGAGACTGGGGCGCGTACGGGATGCTACTGAAACTGTCAGGCGGCAGGCACGCTCGGAGTTCTCAAGGAATATGGCGAGCCATCTCTTGTGGGAAGCGGCGCGCGCCGCCAAGAGCGGCGGGATGACACAGGCGTTAAGAAATCTATCGACGGCGATGAGATTGTTTCCATTGGAAGCTATGCGCGCCGCTATCAATAGCAAAAACATACGCGCTCTGTTCGTCAAGTACCTGAGCAGGCACGGAACAGATCAAACCGGTGCTTATCAAATGAAAGAGCAGGCGGGTCGAAGCGAGTAATGAAAATAGTCTTTTGCAAGGGACAGATGATGGGGCCCATCAGCGGCGCTGATGAAACGCTCGTCACCTATGTGACGCAGCTTCAAAAGGTCGGTCATGATGTTTCCGTCCTACTGATGTATCTTCCATCGCCTGACGACCCGCATTACCTTCGCTTGCAAAAGGCCGGTGTGCCAGTCTCCTGGATCGCTTCAAACCTTGCACGCACTTCTCTGGGCACGGGTCGCAAACTCTTTTATACCTTGCTGCGCGCCATGCCGTCTGCGCGTCGCTCTCTCAGAGGGCGTGCGCAGCAGGTCGTCACGAGCATGGCCTCTCGTTATTACGAGCAGTGCCGCGATTATCTTGAGCGAAGCGGCGCGGATTTGATTCACGTCATTACGCCGGAGCCGTGCGCCGGCGTTATGATTCGCGCCGGTCATGCGGCGGGCATCCCTGTCATCTATCAGGAGCTGGGCACGCCTTATCATCCACCGGACTTCGAGTCTTACTATCAACAGTTCACAGAGGTCTTGCCGCTCTGCGCGGAGATCGCCGCGCTCTCGCCGCGTCTGGCAGAGCAGTGCCGCGAAAAGCTACCGCACCGGGGGGCGCTCTCCGTGCTGCCGATCATGACAGACGAACTCAATAACGGACACGCTGCGCGCGCACGTATCGAGGGTGGTGTGACCTTTGGCTTCGCCGCACGGATGGAGAAATTAAAGGGAACGATGGTTTTGATGGATGCGTTCGTCGCTGCGCATCATAGTTTCCCGCACATTTACCTGAAGGTCGCGGGCGATGGCTCGGAGCGGCGAATGTTGGAAGCGCACGCCGAGGCGCTTCACGTCTCGGAAAATTATCACTACGCGGGCGTCTACAAGCGGCTCGAAGAGAGAGAAGCTTTTATGCAAAGCCTGGACGTATTCGTCATGCCTTCGTTTACTGAAGGGACGCCCAACAGCATCATCGAGGCCATGTC
>DATLMN010000089.1:0-8401 GCA_035537255.1 Pyrinomonadaceae bacterium
CTGCACCTCGACCATACGCAAAGCATCTTCGGCAGCGGCGCGCAGATCGACCGCGCGCAGTTCCAGTTTGCCCGGACGCGTGTAGTTTAAGAACTCGGAGATGCGCGTGTTGATGCGCGCGACTTCCGCCTTGAGCTGATCCGCCAGGCGATTGAATGTCTGACGCTTCTGCGGGTCTTCGGGCGCTAAGGCGGTTCGCACATGATCGAGCGTGAGGTTGATATAGTTGAGCGGATTCCTGATCTCGTGCGCGATGGCGGAGGCCAGTCGGCCCACTACAGCGGACTGCTCCGCCTGATGAAGCTGCGCTTCGAGTTGTCGCGTGCGGCCAAGCCCCGCGATCATCTCGTTAAAGCGAGAGGCGAGTTGGCCCATCTCGTCGCGCCGCGCAGCGTCCGGCACACGGAAATAGAGATCGCCTGCGGCCACGCGCCGCGCCGCATCGGACAAGTCCTTGATCGGGCGCGTAAAGCGCCAGACAAGTAGAGCCGCGATAAAGGTTGCGACCAGCAGGACGGCGAGCGTGTACACCAAGGGCCGCAAAGCCTGTCGATTCAAAACGCTCGTCGGCCCACGGTCTGACTTCAACACGACGATGACGTACCAGCGCCCACGATCAGTCTCCACCGGAAATGCGTGCGCTTCGCCCTGCGAAACATCTTCGGCGACTGCCTGCGAGGGCCTGAGAAACTTTATCTGAGGGTCTGACAACTGGGCCGCATTGATAATCGGCGGCAGCGTCGTGATGTCCTGAAGGCGTTGATATTTCAAAGTGCCGTCGGGCATCGCCTCTGGAAGATATTTTTCGTCCAGACTGTCCGAGACGCGCCACTGATTGTCTATGACGAAGATGTTGGCGACGCGCCCGCTCAGCGGATCGATCAGCGGATTGTTGGTGCGACGCCTGAGTTCTATCAGGCGGTCTGTGGAAGAGATGCTGTTGACGCCGAGCGTGACGCCAGCGATCAGCGCCTGCTCCTGCCGCTCTCTGATCTTCGCATTGTTGCGTTCCGCACGCAGGTTCAGGTAATACTGCACGAAGAGCGTGACGATCAAGAGCGCGGCCAGCACCAGCAGCAGCCGCATCCTGAAACTATAAAAAAGATTGTGCGCCTTCACGTCTTTCTCTAAAGACAAGCCCTGAGTTCTGAATTAGATAGTCTGACTGCAAGCGTCCGGGCTCTGACCCGGCAGGCCGCAGAAATTTTTTGTTGCCGCTCGTCGCCTCTGATGTTATAGTTCGGAACGGTCTCAACGCAAACTCCCCGGAGGCCGCCTATCGGGAACTCTCCCATCCTCATTGTTACAGACGAAGGTTAAGGAAAAAATCCTAGAGACGTTAAGGAGCGCGGATTTGTTGGCCCTCAACAGTTCTAAATTGATCGTTAACCATCGGACGCACGGCGCGGCGCTAAGGTGTGCGCGCCGGAAAAAGTTTGGCTACGTACTCTTTTGAGCGTTTTCCCGTGCGGCGCTCAAAATGGATGTGCGCCAGACTCGAAGAGACGTATCCTCGTCTTAAACCCTAAAGCGAGGCTTTTGTAATGACCCAGATTTTACGTACCCCTAACAGAGCGCACACAGCACTTATCTTACTCGTCATCCTTTCTTTCCTTTCCCTCGGCTCAGCCCTAGCCAAAGACAGGCGCGCGGCGGCAGCCAAAGCTAAAGCACCATCGGCACGCGATAAGAAGACGCGAGCCACAGCGCGTGGTGGCCGCGAGTCTGCAAAGGAAGCGCGCGCCAACAAGCGCGGCAAGTCCGCACGCGAAGAACGCGCCGCCGCTGCTCGTGATAAGCACGCTTCTGCCAAAGATCGCCGCGCCACCGCCAAAAACAATGATGATAGAAGAGGTGGCCGCGCTCTCTCGCGTCGCGAGCGCTTGCTGGAATCGCGCCGCCACGCAGCCGAGCGTCGCCGCCAGTTGGAAGAAGCGCGTCGCCGCGCAGAGATAGCGCGACAGGCCGCCATCGCACGCCAGCGCGCGATAGACCAGGGTTTGCGCGACGAGACTGCGGCCAACATTCTCAGGGATGAAGTGACGGGAGAAGACCCGGAAATCCGTCGTGCCGCAGTCGCGGCGCTAGGCAATCATGCCGGCTCTGTCGTCGTGATGGACCCGAAGACTGGCCGCATCTTCACAGTCGTCAATCAGGAGTGGGCGCTGCGCAAAGGCTACAAGCCGTGCTCGACGATCAAGCTGGTGACGGGACTGGCTGGTCTCTCGGAGAAGGTCATTGACCCTGCGCAGACGGTCAACATCTCTTTCCAAAAATTCCGCATAGACCTGACGGACTCGCTCGCTTATTCCAACAACGCTTATTTTCAGAATGTGGGCGGGCGCGTCGGCTTTGACCAGATGATGAAGTACGCGCGCGAACTGGGGCTGGGCGAGCGCACAGGTATCAATCATGCCAACGAGTACATGGGCCGCGTTCCGGCATACAAGTCCGGCTACGCCGTCAATCACATGTCCTCGCACGGAGATGATTTCGAGGTCACGCCCGTACAGCTTGCCTCGATGGTCTCTGCGATTGGCAACGGCGGAAAACTCCTGACGCCGCACCTGCCGCGCACGCCGCAGGAGGATGTTAAGTTCAAGCCTGAAGTGCGTCGCAACATAAATATCCCGCAGGAGAATCTGCGCCGTATGATTCCGGGCATGATCGGGGCTGTGAATTACGGCACGGCCCAGCTCGCTTATGATCCGACGCAAACCATCGCGGGCAAGACAGGCACTTGCATCGGACAGGGAAGCTGGCTGGGGCTCTTCGCCTCGTTTGCGCCGGTGGCAGACCCGCGTCTGGCCGTCGTCGTCGTGACGCGCGGCTCTGGCGAGCGTGGTCGCATCGCCGCAGGCATCGCCGGAAAGATTTATCGTGCGATGGAAGCGCGCTTTGGCAACACAGGTGTGCAGATGGCCCAGACGCCTGCATCGCTTACGCCGCGACCGAAGATTGATCCGCGCACGGCGGCCGCCATCAGCGATGAGGTCGAGAACGAAAGGGAAGCCGATACGGAGCTTGGCGTCGCGGCCGATTCTGCTGAGGGCGCTGGCGCGAACACTGGCACGAACGTGAGAAGCGTGATTATGACCGTGCCGTCCGCACAGCCGCCACAGGTGACGACCCAGCAGCCCAGCAGCATCACCACCACAACCACCGCGCCGCAGACGGATCAAAGGCCGCGCCGCGTTTTGACCAACAAGCCTTAAGCTTCGCGCGCCCGGCTTTATCAATAGTGCGCTGAAGTGGAAACTTAAATTGCGCCGGACTTTCGTGGATTATTTAGACGTAAGTTCGGCGCAGTTTTCCGTTCAGGCAGTTGTAGGCCGAGCGCATTTTCAGTCTGCCGTCAAAGGGGCTTGACAGGGGGCAATTATTGCAGGATTATTGCGCATCGCACTCGTCAGGTATTACCCGATACCAGTGCCGGTTGCCTGTATTCACTGGTGATTTGCAGCGCGCTCCGTGTGCGCTGTAAAATACGGCAACCGATAGCTATACCCCATGCATCTGAATGAGCGCGACGCTTTCTTAAAGAGCACGCTCAAACCCCCTGTAAGATTTTGGAGAGAAATTTTTAAGACCGACATCGCCTGGAGGACATGCGACCGATGAACAAGCTAATTCGACTGATGACCTTGAGCGCCTTAGTAGCAACCTTGGCGTTGCCCGCTTTAGTATACGGTACTTCTTTACAATCGACTGGAGCAGCTCAAGAGGGGCAGGATGCGACAGCGGAACAGAATGCTTTATATAAAAAGTTTACAGATAACCGCACTGCCCATCCTGAGATCGCATATGAAGCTGCCAAAGAGTTCTTACAAAAATACCCGAGTGCCGACGAAAAGATCATAACCTACTTAAAAAAGTGGATTCCCGCTTACGAAAAAGCGATTCGTAAACCGAATCTCATTAAACTAATGACGGAGTCAAAGTACGCAGACGCCTACACGCTGAGTAAGCAGATTCTCGTCGACGAGCCTAATGATCTGTTGACGCTGCGCCAGGCGGCGGTCTCCGGTTTCAATCTGGCGGTAACGAACAAAGAGGTCAACGCCATCGAGGCGGCCAATTACGCTCGCAAGGCGCTGCAATTGATCGAGGCTGGAAAGAGCTTTGAAGAGGGCACGCCAATGGACGCCGCCCTCAGAGACGAGAACATCGGATTGCTCAATCTCGCCCTGGGCTTTTTCGCGCTCAAGTCTAATCCGAGTGAGGCCGTCGCACCTTTGCTCAGAGCCGCGCAATCCAACAGCACTTTCAAGAAAGACCCGCAGACCTACATCTGGCTGGCCAACGCCTATCAGGCAGGCCCGTACAAGAAGCTCTCCGACGAGTTCGAGGCGAACTATCGCGGCAAAGACGAGACGCCCGAGAGCAAAGCGGCGCTTGAGAATCTCAACCAGGTAATAGACAGAATCATAGATGCTTCGGCGCGCGCCATCGCTCTGGCGACAGACCCTAAGTACGCGGCCATCAAGACTCAGCTCAATACGCAGCTGACCTCCTTCTATAAGTTCCGTCACAACGATTCCGAAGCGGGACTGCCGGAGATGATCGCAGGCATTCTCTCCAAGCCTTTGCCGCCGCAGCCGACCTTAGTCGCAGTGCCCGCACCGGCGACCTCTGCGACGACGCCTACGCCGACTGCGCCTGGCGCTGGCACGACGCCTGCGACGACGCCCGCATCCACACAGCCTACGACCACTGCTCCGGCCAGCACGCCGCCGAGCACACAGCCTGCGCCGACGAATCCGCCCGCGACGCCGCCGGCCACGACGCCTTCGAAGCCCAAAGTGCCTTAGAAGGATTAAGTCTCAAGTCGACGACAGCAGGTTTTCTGTTGGGCCAGTAGAGTTTGAAACACGAACGCCGGACGCAACGTTTTTTTTCGACGCTTGCGTCCGGCGTTTGCTACAATCAGGAGTTGTGAAGAAGGCCAAAGTCACGACACCGCCTGAGTTGGGCGCGCTGGAAGAACTGCTCGCTTACAAATTCAACGACCGCACCTTGATCGAGCGCGCCGTGACACATCGCTCTTGGGCGCACGAGCAGGTCGCGCCCGGACAGGAAGAGGCGGCGCGACGACTTCATAACGAGGCGTTCGAGTTCGTCGGTGATTCTGTGCTCGGCCTGGTCGTCGCCAACTATCTCTTTCAATCCTACCCTGAAGTGACCGAGGGCGAGTTGTCGCGCATGAAGCACAGGCTGGTCAGCGCGCCCACGCTCGCCAAAGCCGCTGTGCGTTTGAGCATCGGCGAATTCCTGCGCTTCGGGCGCGGCGAAGAGAAGAGCGGAGGCCGACGCAAACGCGCGCTCCTGGCCGATGCCTTCGAGGCCGTGCTGGGGGCTATCTTTTTCGACGGCGGGCTCGACGCCGCGACCAATTTCGTGCTCCGCTCGCTCGGTGACGAGCTTGAAGAAGTTGATCCGCAATCTGCTGCCGCCGCCGATTTCAAGACGCTGTTGCAGGAACGCCTTCAGGCCGCGCAGGGAATCGCGCCGCAGTATGAAATAATCGAGACGACAGGGCCGCCGCACCGCCGCACGTTTCACGTCAAAGTCAACTGGAACGGCGGCAGCGTGCGCGGCGAGGGACGCACGATCAAGGCCGCAGAGAAGGCCGCCGCGCGTCTCGCCCTGGAACGCATGGACTCGGACGCCGAAGACACTGAACAGCAGGCTACAGGCGCAGAGCAGCGGGCGACGGCCGCCGATTAATTGAAACAGTAATGAACAGTTGCCCGTAAAATTACTCTGTCAGGAAAGGCGCGCCACACGCTTCTGCCTTGACCGTTATGCCGGGCTTCTCTAGGATGTTTTTATGAACGATGATTTCGCGAACACAGGGATTGCCGAACCGCCCGTCGAGAAGGAAAAGACGACGGCCTCTGCTGCTACTACGACGGCGGCGCGCACGACGACCGGGCGCAACGGTAACGAGCGGCGCGGTGTGGAAGAGACGACGGAGCGCAAACCCTTAGGCCCGCCCAAGACGGTCTGGCGCGAGTATTTCGAGTCGGCCGTGGTGACGGTCATCATGGCGCTCTTCGGCATGACCTTTATCGTGCAGGCCGTCAAAGTGCCGACCGGCTCGATGCAGAATACGATCAACGTCGGCGATCACCTGCTCGTCAACAAGTTTATCTTTGCGCCCGGCCCTGTGCTCCCCGTCCTGCCGCAGCGCGACATCCAACGCGGCGACATCATCGTCTTCAAATATCCAGGCAATCCGCACAAAGATCGCGAAGAGCAGTTAAGCGATGTGGAGAACATCCCGTTCAAGACGAACTACGTCAAGCGCGTCATAGGTCTGCCCGGAGACAAGGTCGAAGTGCGCGGCGACCGCGTTCTGATCAACGGCACGCCTTTGCCGGAGCAGGTCGTGATGGCCCACAACGAGAACGAAAAAGCGCCGCTCGTCACAGAACCCGTTGCGGCGCGCACAGAGGATCAATCCTACACGGTCTACTACTATCAGGATACGATTGAAGCGGCGCGCGCCGGGCGCACAATGCGCGCGGGCACAGACTTTCGCTACGGCGTCAACGGTCAACCGTACACCGTGCCGGAGGGCTCATATTTTGTGATGGGCGATAATCGCGACAACAGTTCCGATAGCCGCGTCTGGGGGGTCGTCAAGAGAGAATACGTCGTGGGCCGAGCCATGTTCGTCTACTGGTCGTATGACGAAAGCGCGCCCGTAGGCCCTGGCATTCTGAATAAGATCGGAAGCTTCTTTACCAACACGCGCTGGGGCCGGACAGGCACGATGATCAAGTAAACGTCTTGGAATCGCCTTTGAGCCGACAGACAGGTTAATAGAAACCCGTCAAGTCAGACGACCGGCCTGCCTTCTAAAAAAAATTACCGGACAGTTGTGCTTTTAGTGACTGCGGCTGCGGACTGTGACTATGGGATCAGGCTCCGGAGGCGGCCCGTAGAGGCGAGTCTCCAACGCATGCAGCGTATGATCCGCCTTCTCGGCAGTATCGTCTGTGACGACCAGGCGCTTCCCGTCCTGCGAGAGAGCGCGTCCCCATGATGCAGGGAAGTATAGAGAGTGGCCCAGCAGCTTATCTAGCAACGAAGAGCGCACCTCGTAAAACAGGAGGGATTCCTCCGGCGCGACATGTATATAAATGTTAGCGATCTGACCCAGCAGTTTCCCGCCTTCGGTCAAGACCTTCGCGCCCATCATCACAGTCCTGGCGAGCGGCGACTGTTTTAAAGGCGAATCCTGTATGGGAAGGGCTGCGCGGTCGCTATTGATCATCACGGCGTCCACGCCAAAGCTATAAATCTCCTGCGCGTCGATCAAAGATAGACTCTGATCGGGCATGCGTACGGCCAGACCGCCAAGCGTGCCCTTCAACGGGTCGACAATAAGATCGTAAATCTGCCCGAGTTTATTGGCCGTCTCGCGTGCGAGCACCACTCTGCCGATAAGAAAGTCAATCGTGCGAATCTGACCCGTAGCTGTCATGATATTTCCCCCATCTCTCTATCTGAGACGCGCCGCTGATTTATGATGTTTGGTTTCTCAGTCATAGATGTTTATTGATAGAGGGGTTACGTGTCAAGCGATAGCGGTTTGCAATTGTGTAAAAGGTCAGTACCGCCAAAGGTCTCGGGCGGTTGCTGGCGATGCGACGACCCGCCCAGCTTAAGCAGGCGGTACTGACTTCACTACTACTGCCCGAACCTTGAGCGATATTCCGTCGAGTTAACGAAGACATTAACCATCTGCCGGTAGTTCGCCGGATTAACATTCATCTCGTCGATCAACTGCTGATAGAGAGCATCCGGATCACGCCTGAGATAGCCAAAGTACTGCATCACCACGAACGCCTGCGTGTAGAACTTCGCATCCACTTCAGGACTCTCCACGATCTCTCTCAAGACCTGCGCTCTTGATTTCCCTGCGGTAGCCATCTGCTGCTGCATTGTTTGCACAGTCTGAGGGCTGCCGTTCACAGTCACCTGCGTCACTCCCGCCGTATCAAACAACCTCTGCACATAAGCATTGTTGGAGAGCCCGTTGTAGATGTTGGCAAACTCCTGTCTCGCCATAAACGCCGTGATGAAGTCTAGTTTCGCCTGCTCCTTCTCAGCATCGGTGAGAAAACCGCTGACACGCGCCAGGTCAGGCATAAACTCGGCAAAGTTAGGCTTGCGTCCCAGACTGACTGAATAGAAGCGGTAGGGGAAATAACCACGCTCGCGAAACTCCGGTGAGCGGAAGAAGCCCGAAGAGACTTCGATTCGATCACACGTCTGGTTTCCCGAGGGACAGTTGTTGAGGATGTTCTGCCAGTCAGTAAAACCCTGCGGGTCGGGCTCGCGGTTGAGGAAGTCTATGTAATGCTGGCGCACGAAGAACGCCGTCTGGTCT
>DATLMN010000090.1:0-8291 GCA_035537255.1 Pyrinomonadaceae bacterium
AGACCAGACGGCGTTCTTCGTGCGCCAGCATTACATAGACTTCCTCAACCGCGAGCCCGACCCGCAGGGTTTTACTGACTGGCAGAACATCCTCAACAACTGTCCCTCGGGAAACCAGACGTGTGATCGAATCGAAGTCTCAAGCAGCTTCTTCCGCTCTCCGGAGTTTCGAGAGCGCGGTTACTTCCCCTACCGCTTCTATTCAGTCAGTCTGGGACGCAAGCCTAACTTTGCCGAGTTTATGCCTGACCTGGCGCGTGTCAGCGGTTTCCTCACTGATGCTGAGAAGGAGCAGGCCCGTCTGGACTTTATTGCCGAGTTTATGTCAAGAAGTGAGTTTGCCAACATCTACAACGGGCTCTCCAACAATGCTTATGTGCAGCGGTTGTTTGATACGGCTGGCGTCACGCAAGTAACTGTGAATGGCAGCCCTCAGACTGTACAAACAATGCAGCAGCAGATGGCTACCGCAGGGAAATCAAGAGCGCAGGTCTTGAGAGAGATCGTGGAGAGCCCTGAAGTGGATGCGAAGTTCTACACGCAGGCGTTCGTGGTGATGCAGTACTTTGGCTATCTCAGGCGTGACCCGGATGCTCTCTATCAGCAGTTGATCGACGAGATGAATGTTAATCCGGCGAACTACCGGCAGATGGTTAATGTCTTCGTTAACTCGACGGAATACAGAGCCCGTTTCGGAAGTCCATGAGGCTAGGCTGCGACTCTGTTTTTACTCGCGGCCCAGACGCAGCAGTTTACGTTTGAACTCGGCGGCGGTCAGGCGATACTTGAAGGCTTTTGTCCCGTTGATCGTAATGACAGGGATTTCCCGGCCGTAAAGCTCCTTGAGCACGGGGTCAGTGTCGATGTTGACCTCTTCAAGCACGTATTGGTCTGCGCAGCGGGCGGCCAGTATCTCCCTCTTGGCCTCCTCGCAGAGATGACAGCCGGGCCGCGTGTAGATTTGAACCTGTGCCTTGTTTTTCATCTTTGATAAACAGTCTTCACGGTCTGCCGCTTATCCGCAGGCTTCTTCCCCCCTGCAAAACGGAGCAGCCCGAACACTTTATAGTAGAATTTAAATCTTGCCACATCTTTGTGAAAAGGGTATAAATAC
Organism: Pyrinomonadaceae bacterium; assembly: GCA_035537255.1. GTDB lineage: Bacteria > Acidobacteriota > Blastocatellia > Pyrinomonadales > Pyrinomonadaceae > DASQYE01. The sequence continues at coordinate 1,115 of DATLMN010000090.1, forward strand.
GGCAACCGAGCCAATTTATAATTTCATCTGGCGCGGCGCTCTTCATGATAATGCGTAGAGTTCCGGAGACGTTCGCAGAGAGTCCTTCCCTGTGCGACGGGGAATTGTATAATCTGCTTTATTCTCCACAAGTAGCGGTCTATCGCCAGCCCGACACAGGCTTTAAAGCCATTTTAGACCAGTTTTTAGATGGAGGTTTGCGGCGTGGGTACTGAAGATAAACCCGATCAAGCGCCAGAGGGCTTGAAGAAGGATTCTACGGCGGCCGGGGAAAAGACCGCTGGGAAAGGGGCTAGTGACGAGAGCCTTCAAGCGACTCAGGCTTCCCCGACCATGCCAAGTATCCCTAAAGAACCGGTGTCCGCCAAAGATACCGATCAGACAGCCGCGCCCGGCAAAGAAGTGCCTGCGGCCACGCCCCCTGCGGCCAGAGTCCCCGGCGCAGGCGGCGCAGCCAAATCCACCACGACGCCGACCGCCGCCGTCACAAAAGGAGTTCCGAAGCCAGTGGCCGCCAAGGCGACCGGAGCAGTGGTCGAGAGCACGCCCGACCCGCCCGTCAACAAGCTGCGGCGACGAATCATCTGGGCCAGCATCGCAGGATTTCTAGCCACCAGCTTTCTCATGTTCGTGCGCTTTTTTCTGCCGCGCAGCATCTTCGAGCCGTCGAGCATCTTTCGCATAGGCTTTCCCGGCGACTACGGCCTCGGCGTCGATACGAAATACCAGCAGCAATACCGCATCTGGGTTGATAAGACCTCGGATCGATTGTTCGTCATCTACGCGCGCTGTACTCATCTGGGTTGCACGCCGGATTGGAAGGCAAGCGAGAACAAGTTCAAATGCCCCTGCCACGGCAGTGGCTACGATAGCGAGGGGATAAATTTTGAAGGGCCAGCGCCGCGTCCAATGGATCGCGCTCACGTCGAGCTGGATGCCGAAGGCCAGATCGTCGTCAACGTCGGCAGGCTTTATGACTGGCCCAAGGGCGGCGAGAATAAGTTCAACGAGCCCGGAGCGTATATTCCGCTCTGAACCATTTTAGATTTTGGATTTTAGATTTTGGATTGAAAGACAAATTGTAACCTCTACTCAATCCGTTCGCTAATCTAAAATCCAAAATCTAAAATCCAAAATGGAGTGAAAGATGGAGCCTGAAAATCCTGAGGTGAAAACAAAGGATACAAGGCAGCTCACCGAAGGCGATAAGGCCGAGATGGGTTTGCTGGATAAGGTGCGCGCCGAAGGGGCTGCGCTGGCCGAGCGTGCCAAGGAAGAGGCCAAGACCTACAAAGACCCGCAGCAGACGCAGCTCTGGAAATCCATCTTTCGCGTCTCGCATGATCGCTCAGACCCGCGCAATCGCAGCCTGGCCATTCTCTCGAACGTCTTTCTGCACCTGCATCCGGCCAAGGTCAACCGCGACGCCGTGCGCTACGGTTTCACATGGGGAATGGGCGGCATTACCTTTTATCTCTTTATCGTTTTGACCTTCACGGGTGTGCTCTTGATGTTTTATTACCACCCCACCAAGGTACAGGCGTTTCGCGACATTCTTTACTTGGAGCACGACGTGCCGTTCGGAAAGCTCCTGAGGAATATGCACCGCTGGGCCGCGCACCTGATGGTCATCACCACCTGGCTGCACATGTTTAGGGTGGTGCTGACAGGCTCTTACAAACGCCCGCGCGAGTTTAACTGGTGCGTCGGCGTAGTGCTCTTGGTCCTAACCTTGCTGCTGTCGTTTACGGGTTACCTATTGCCGGACGATCAGCTCGGTTTCTGGGCGGTGACGGTGGGCACGAATATGGCGCGCGCCACGCCTATGCTGGGCAGCGAGGGGCCTTTTGGCCCGCAGCTTGGCATGACGCCTTATAACGACGTGCGCTTCGGATTGTTGGGCGGCTCAATCGTGGATGCCAACGCGCTGCTGCGTTCCTATATCTGGCATTGCATAGGCATCCCGCTGGTCGCGTCCATTTTTATGGCCGTCCATTTCTGGCGCATACGCAAGGACGGTGGCATCAGTGGGCCAGCGCCCGTCGTGCTTGAGCCGGAGATGAAGGCCGTGAAGAAAAAATAGCCGCGCTTCGGCGAGCGCGCAGAAGGTATCTTGCGTTCTCAGAAGTTACTTGGTTCTTAAGGTTTGTGAATTAGCCAAATTGGCATCCGATTTAACTTAGGCGGAGATAGTCGGAGATGGAAGAGAGAAAACCCAGGCTTAGTCCAGTCAAGTTGGCTCTGATCGTCGCAGGGGTTATCGCGCTGGGGCTTTATATCTGGTGGGTGCAGGACTGGCATCAGATATGGACGATCACGTCAGCGCCGGACAACGTGCCGATTGTGGCGATGCTCTTCCTCGTGCCGTTCTTTACATGGTACGGCATCAAGCAGGCACGCGATAATGATCGCCTGATAAATAATCTGGAGAGCGATCAACAGCTTGCCAAGACGCACCATCGCAAGGTAGAGCCCTGGCGACCGGGCTGGGCCAGAGAGCTACACGTCTGGCCTTACCTTGTGCGTATAGAATTTCTGGCCGCCGTCATCGTCACGGTCATCCTCTTCATCTGGTCGATCACGCTCAACGCGCCACTCGAAGAGCCAGCCAATCCGAACCTGACGATGAATCCGTCGAAAGCTCCCTGGTACTTTCTGGGTTTGCAGGAGATGCTCGTCTATTTCGACCCCTGGATTGCTGGCGTGGTCATGCCTTCGATCATCATGGTCGGATTGATGGCTTTTCCGTATGTGGATTCCAATCCGCTCGGCAACGGCTACTACACGATCAGGCAGCGAAAGTTTGCGCTGCTGATGTACGGGTGGGGATGGCTGATGTGGATTCTGCTGATCGTCATCGGCACATTTATACGCGGGCCCGGCTGGGTCTGGTTCTGGCCCGGACAGACCTGGGATCACAACGTCGTGGTCTTCGATAGAAATATAGACCTGCACGATTGGGTCGCGACCAGTTGGCTCGGAAGAACTCTGCGTCTTGGTTTTCTCTCCGGCGGTATCGGCAAGTTTATCTTCGGTGCGATTGTGGTCGGCACTTTCTATCTGCTGGGAGGACTCTTTTTTCACTGGCTGATGATGCGCGGCGGGTTTGATCGTATAGATCGGGGACTTCCCTGGTGGCAGCGCCTAAAGCTGTGGGCCACGACGCCTGACGAGTTCGAGCGAAAGCTCCTGGCGCGCACCTCTCTTTTGCAGTACCTGACATTTCAGTTTTTCGCGATCTCTATCTTGCTGGCCTTGCCGATCAAGCTGATTCTACGACTGGCCTTGAATATCAAGTATGTGTGGGTAACGCCGTGGTTCAATATTTGAGCTTTCGTGTCCGGAGGAAACAGTAAAGTGGCTGACGCGCCTGAGACTGATGCGATTGTAAAAAAAGAGCCCGACAAGCCGGTACGTGATCCGATTGTCAGTCGCTCGACGAGCGGCATTCTCTTCATCTGCGCGATGCTTTTGACGGGCACGCTGGCCTGGGCGCTCTACGACGAAGCCTACGGGCAGCGCGCCTGGAAGGGCATGCAGCAGGAGTTCGTCAAACGCTACAACCGTTACCTGCGCCGACAGCTTTCGCGTTCAAGACAGGGCGGGCCGGGAACTGAGAAAGAAGTAAAGGAGAGCGAGGAGTATCAAACGCTCGACAGGGAAGCCAAAGAGGCTGCTCAAAGTGTCGAGGGCCGTCGCAAAGAGATAGATAATCAGCTCGCCATCATACAGAGCCGCCTGGACGCCATCACAGACCCCTACCAGAACGCGCGCGGCTATATCACCGTCCTCAATTACAAGATCGAGACCTCTTCGAGCGATTCGACGAAAAACAGTTTGCGTCAGGATGTCGTCAAGGAAAGAGATCAGCAGGCCACCATCGAGATGCCCGCCGAAGACGGCTCAAAGCGGATGGAGCGTGTAAAGATGAATTACACGCAGATGGAAGCCCTCTACACCGAACTCAAAGATAAAAAGGCTGCGCTGCTGTTGGAGAAAGCGGAGCTACTGAAGAAGCCTACGGAGCTTGCCAAGAAGCGCGACGATTACTTGAAAGAGAACGTCACGGGCCTCACGGACGATCAGATCAGGAGTCTGATTCGTCGCAACGAGAATTTCGATTACTCGCTGCGACAGATCAGCGTTCTACAGTATGACATCGTCGACCGCTGCGAGACCTGTCACTTAGGAGTGCGCGAGCCTGTCACCCTGACGCCCACAGCGATGGCTGCGGCGCGTAAAAAACCTGACGCGTTGGCCCACGCATCTGTCAGCCACCCTAGCAAAGAGCTGTTGCAAATTCATAACCCTGAGCGGTTCGGTTGTTCCAGTTGCCACGGCGGCAACGGTCGCGCCACCACTTCGGTCGAGAAGGGGCACGGTCGCCACAAATTCTGGCTGCACCCGCTCTGGGCCAGAGAGAACATGGAGGCCGGTTGCCAGCAGTGCCACTCGCAGGATCGCGTGCTGCAATTCGCGCCGACGCTGACAGAAGGTAAAGACCTCTTCCAGAATCGCGGCTGCGTCGGTTGCCATCGCTACGAAGGATTTGATCGCGAGACGGACGCGCTCAGCAATGCGCGCCAGACCATCAAGCAACTCGAAGAAGAGATTTCAAACAACGAGCGCGAATCTCGTCTGGCCAAGGACGAGAGCGGCAATGCCGAGAACGATACGGAGGCGCAGAGACTCTTGGCGCGCGCGGAATCCCTGCGCGTCACCAACAGCTTGATCGCCGCGCGCATAGAGCAGCTTAATACGACCTCAAAGTATTTGATGCAGGATCAAAAGAAGGTCGGGCCGAATCTTAAAGACGTTCGTTTGAAACTCAGAAAAGAGTGGATACCGGAATGGCTGCGCGACCCGCAGAATTTCCGCCCCGGCACGAAGATGCCGACCTTCTGGCGCATTGATGGTCATAACAATCAACATGGCGATCAGGCAGACCCGCGCGAGGACGAAGAACGCAAAGCCATCGCAGCCTTTATCTGGCAGGAGAGCTTTGATGGGCGCGTGCCCGAACGCCAGAAGGGAAACGCCGTACACGGCAAAGAGCTTTTCGAGACGCGCGGTTGTATGGCCTGCCACTCCATAGGCGAACGTGACCAACAGGTCGGCGGAGACTTCGCCGCCAATCTCTCGCGCGTCGGCGAAAAGGCCAGCTACGATTACATCGTGCGCTGGATTTATAACCCGCGCGAGCGTTGGGCTCCATATTGCCCGAAGGAGAAGCGCGACCTGACACGCGAGGATTACGAGAAAAACGGCAAGCCTTTCGTCTTCGATCAGGATCATTCGAAGTGCCCGAACGACGGCGCGGAGATTCAGGTTCAGAACATGACGGTGATGCCCAATTTCCGTTTAGCGGAAAAGGACGCCGAAGACATCGCCACCTATCTCTTCTCGCTCTCGAACCAGCGATCCTGGCCGGATGCTTCCTTTATGGATGATCCGAAGTTGAAAGACACGGGTCGCGCGCTCGCACGCCAGTACGGCTGCGCCAATTGCCACGAGATCAAGGGGCTGGAAGACGAGCAGCGCATCGGCAAGGAATTAAGCGCAGAGGGCGCAACGCCCATTGAGCGTTTCGACTTCGCGCTTCTTACTAAACCCGCAGAAGAGGGCCTCGACCCGTTCACGATGAAGCCCATCAAAGACGAGAAGACAGGAGAGGAGCGTCCCTGGTACAACGCGCACGGCTTTATCTCGAACAAGATCAAAGAGCCTTCGATCTATGATAAGGGCAAAGAGAAAGAGCCCAAAGATCAACTGCGTATGCCGCGTCCCTTTATGACAGAGGAGTGGAATCGCGCGCTGACCACTTTCCTCATAGGCAGCGTCGGCGTCGAAGGCGCAAACGTTCCGCAGTCGCTCTTTTATCACGCGACAGACAGGCAGAGGGATATACAGGACGGCTGGTGGGTCATCAAAAAATATAATTGTATGGGCTGTCATAGCATACAGGTCGGACAAAATTCCGTCCTGATGGGCTTGCCGCTCTATCAATCGAGCGAGTGGCGAGACCAATTGCCGCCGCGACTCACCAGCGAGGGCGCGCGCGTCGATCCTGACTGGCTCTTGCGCTTCCTGCACGATCCGTCTTTGAGCGACGAAAGGGGACGCGCCGCGCCTGGACGCAGCGATAAGACCGTTGGCCCAGGGCCGCAGAATGCCGCGACCAATAATCAGTACGCCGCGAGTCAGAGCGGGACGAGTAGCTCGCCGCCCGCCACAGGCCCTGGCGCGAGACAGAACGGCGGCGGCGCGCAAGGCGGCGGCGCTGCCGGGCAAAACGGCGGCACTGCTTCCGGCTCATCAGCGAACACTGCTAATGCCGATCACGCGCGGCTCAAGCCGCAGCCCGGACAGGATCGCAACGGCGTGCGGCCTTACCTGAAGGCGCGTATGCCGACCTTTAGCTTCTCGCCGCAGGAGCTTCGCACCCTCGTGCGCTTCTTTATGGCGGTCTCTGCGCAGCAAGACCCGTACATCCCGGAAAAACTTGAGCCGCTGACCGAGCAGGAAAAAAATCTCGCGCGGCAGTTGTTTACTTCGCGCGGAGCGCCTTGCTTGAAATGTCATATCACTGGCGACCCGGAGCATGATAAGACGGCGCTGGCTCCGAACTTCCTTTTGGCGAGCGAGCGCTTAAAACCCGGCTGGACATTCCGCTGGATACTAGACCCGCAGCAGATCAGTCCGGGCACAGGTATGCCTTCCGGGTTGTTCAAGAAGGACGGCGAGCGCTGGGTCTTTAGCGGAGAGACGCCGCCCGCTTTCAACGAGTTTCATGGCGATCACGCAGACCTGCTCGTGCGCTATATGTTTGAGCTGACGGCGGACGAGCAGCGGCGGCTGGCTTCGACTTCGCCTCCGGCGACGAGCGGCGGCTCGCCCGCGCCGAAGGAGACTGAATCTGCCGCGCCCGCGCAGCAGGGAGTCAGTCGCGCAGCGCCCGCGTGGCGTGGACGCTCGCGCCGGAGAATCGGCGGCAGTGCCGTTTCATACATGTCGCCGACGGGACGCGCGCCAACGCCTTTGGATATGAACGTGGTGGCCGTGGCTCACCGCAGGGCAGTCAACTTTTCACCTTGAAGCTTGGCCGCCCGGTTGGTCAGGCTTCAGCTTTATATTTATAATCAGAGGAAGTAATCATGTTACCCAAACGCAGACGATA
>DATLMN010000091.1:0-46891 GCA_035537255.1 Pyrinomonadaceae bacterium
TGTTGGCCCACCTGAATCATGTTCGGGTCTTTGAGCTTGTCACGATTGGCGTAGAAGATACGCATGTAATCGTTTGAGTCTCCGTAGAAATGCTTGCTGATCTTGGAGAGCGTATCGCCGCTCTTGACCGTATAGGTTTCACTGCTGCCTCCGCCGCCGACCGCCGCTCCCTGCGCGCGGCTCTCGTCGACGCGAATGTCCGCCGTGATGTCGTCCTGATTCGGACTGACGAGCTTGATCTGATCCCAGAACTTGTTCTTGGCATCCTCGTTTGGTGCGACGCCCTTGATAAAGAGCTTGTCGTCCTGCACGTGAAGATTTTCGAACTGGATGTGCTGCTGGTCTGCGGTGTTGAGCACCGTCTGATACTTACCCTTGAGGGTGTCGAAGCGCTGTTGCGCGTTGGGCTGCTGCTGCGCTTCGGTCGCGCCGCGCCCGAACATTTTGTCAAAAAGTCCCATCGTCTTTTCTCCTCTTTATCCTCTACGGGATAAACTAATGTAATCTGACCTGGCGAGGCCAGTTAAGCCAAGTTTCGTGAAAGAAGCTTTTGATTGATAGCAATCATCATACCAGACCAAGCGCCCGTATCCACAGCAACTCTCGACAAAAGGCCGTTCGTTAATCGTGCATTCAGCCGCGTATCCATGCGAAAATTTTACACGCCTCTTTATCCGAAGATGCTGCGCCATGGGCGCTCAAGCGCGCTGCCAAAAAGAAACGCGCTCAGCGAAGGTTGTTCGTGCGAGCGATCATAGCCGACCAGTTCAACATAGGCGCGCCCCACAGTCTCCTGCGATTCATGCCGACCACTGACACGGCATGCTCCCTCCCAGTAAACAATCATCGTCGAGCCGCGCGTGTCTAGTTCCTGATCTTCCAACACGGGCACAACTTCCACCTCAACATGAAAGCGCGGCACACGCAGACGCCATCTGGCGGGATAACGCGCGCCTGTGTGCGGGCTCGTCCAGTATGAAAGCGTCTCTAATTGAAAATCTTCGCGCGAGAGATGAGTGCCGTTGCCTTGTGCGTCGACAAATGTTCCGCTGGAAAAAGGCGAAGGCTCGCCCGCCGCGTTGCGCAGGTGATAGACCATCAAATCCGCGCCCGTCTCAAGCTGTATGCTGAACCAGTCCCAGCCCTTCTGGTTCTCCGTCGTGCGCCATGTACCGAACTCCCTGTCCATCCATGCAGAGCCTTGAAAGCTTTCCGTCACACCGTGCCAGGTAATCAAGCCTTCGGCCTGCATACGCGTCAGCGAAAAGTAGCGCGAGGCTTCGCCCTCATCCTTAAAGCTCACGCCGACGCCTTCGTGACCGTTGAGGACATGCGGCTTCGTGCTCCTTAAATTCGCTTCAAAGATCAGATCGTCTCCAAGTGTTGCGCGCAAAATGTGTGCGCCGCTCGCTTCACGCACAGTCCAGTTGCCGAGCCTGAGATAATATCTCTCCTCACCAGCCTCCGCGCGCAGGTCAAACTTACCGCCGGTGCTTTTTCTATGCTCGTAACGAAAGCTGTTTCGCGTTTCGTCCGTCAAGGCAAAGTGCGCAAGATAGAGCGGATTGGCGATCAAACGCAAAGGCACTATGCCGAAGCGATCAAGGTCTGTGCGCCGTTTGAAGAAGACCAGCTCGAAGCCGAAGCGCCGTCCCGAATCTGTCTGTAAATGGCCCGTGTAATACCACCATTCTGTTTGCGCGTCGCGGTGCGCGTACAGGTCGCGCGGCAACTGCACGCCCGCGTGCTCCGTCCCGTCGCGCAGGCTGGATGCTTCGCCCGCGATCACATCGGCCACGCGATCCAGAACGTTGGCCGCGATCTCTTCCAAAGGCTGGACAAGGTTTGTACTCATTAGATTCTTTGTTCCCTCGCTTGATCTACGCATTTGATTTCGCTGTCGGATTTAAAAGGAAGAGACTACACCACGGCTATGACGAAAGTATGTGGCTTTTGCAAACTGTAGCTTGCGAGTTGTGCGGAAATGTAGGTGCGCGTTTGCTCAAATACGTTCCAGCTCATCGCGTGGCTCGACAGTGATAGTGCGGAAACTGGACATGCGCACCAGACCGGGGGCAGCGCCTTTGGGCTTGGCGAGGAATTTACGTTGCGTGTAATGCACATCAACTTTGGCGTCGCGACGCGCCTGGCTGAAGCTGGCCGCCAGTTGCGCGGCTTCGACGATGGTGCGATGCGGTATCTCTTTGCGCGTGGAGTTGCGCACGACGACATGCGAGCCCGGATAGTCTGCAGCGTGCAGCCACAGATCGTGCGGACGCGCGACGCGAAATGTTAAATGGTCGTTATCGCGCGCCGCGCGCCCGACCAGTATCTCGTAACCATCCGAAGAACGATAGCGCCTCGCACCCGGCACACTCTCCGCCACAGCTTTCTTTGAACGAGCCGTCTGCGGCGTTGCTGCCTGCTCGTTCTTTTCGCCGTCGAATGCCGCGAGGTCTGCTTCCGTCCCTTGATCTATGATGCTCTCCAACTCTGCTTGCTGCGCTTCGAGCGACGCCAGCTCTTTTTCCAGCGCCGCGAGTCTGACGCTGATCTCGGCGGCAGCGCGCTTCGCCTTCGCGTAACGAGCGAAACGTTTAGCCGCAGCCTCTTGCAGCGTGCTGTTCTCGTCCAGCTCCAATTCTATGCGCGGCGTGCCTTCCGCATAATAATCCGTGACCGTCACTATAGTCCCACGGCGTTCGGCGGTCGCGATATTGGCGAGCAGCAATTCTCCGATTCTTTTATGTTCATCGGCATCGCCGTGCGCGGCCAGATCACGCGTCAGGTGTTGTTGCAGCTTGCGGCGCTGTGCGATGGCCTTGTGCAGCCGAGCACGTGCGGCGGCTGTGCGTGCGGCGAAGGCGCGTTCGGCTTCTAGATTGCGGTAATAATCATCCGCCGCTTCGGAGAGGGAAGCGAAAGAGCCCTGCTCTAATGTCGTATGTGCTGCCGTGCTGCTCTTTTGTGCGTGTGCTGTTGGCGGCTGATATTTGTCGCCAATCTCCTGGCCCTCGCCGCGCGACGCTCTGAGCGTATCGATGATGCGGCCCTCTTCGTCCAGCAATAAAAGGTTGGCTGTTCGTCCAGTCAGTTGTGCGATGAGCCAGCGATTGTGTGTCTCTCCCAATTCATCCTGTGCGTTGAAGGAGAAACGCACAACACGCTCGCCCTCGTCTTTATTAATGGAGAGAAGCGTCGCGCCGCCCAGATGCTTTCTGATGGCGTAGATGAAAGGGGAAGAGGCTTGAGACTGCTTTTCCAGCTCGCGTGTGTGGCGCGCTATAAGATAGAGACGCGGGCCAGCGGGCTCTGCGCTGATAAAGAGATAGAGTCCCGCGCTCGTGCGAAAATCAAAGGCGAGCGCCGTGCGCGATAACTGAAAGACCTTGCCGAGCCGACGGCCCTCAAGCTGCGGCCTGATCTCACTGACGATACGACTGAGTGTTTGCTCGTCCACGACTCTTAAGATAGAGGGCAAAGCCAAAAAGGTAAAAGGCAAAAGTAGAGTGCGCGTCGTATCTCTACCCTTGCCTTTTACCTTTTTAATTGTGCCCGCAATCTATTCGCGCACGACCACAGTTCCCGAGAAATGATCGTGAATAGTGCGACCCTCCGCGTCGAAAAGCGCGTAGAGCAGACCGAGGCCAGCGGTCGCCAGCGAGACCATGTAAACGAGTGCGCGCGTGACAGCCTGTCTGGTCGTGGGCGGCAATCCCTCGTCGGCATCAACAGCGCGCAGCGAAAGCAAAGACATTCCCCACGTGCGCCCGGACAAAGCCGTAGAGGCCGTCAGGTAGAGAAACATGATGACCAGAATAATACCGCCCATAGAGGCCGTTACACGCATGTCCGCCCAGTTACCGTTCGTCAATTCAATAATGGCGGCGAAGGGCGATGAAGCGAAAGCGATGACGAAGAGGTCTATGATGCCCGCGAGGATGCGACCATGCAGGGGAGCGCGATCATCGTAACGCTCAACCTCTAGAAGCGTTGATTCCTCCGTCAACGCATTCTCGACGGTCGCGTCGTCAATAACTGGTGCGGCAACGCGGCGTGACGGCAGCGCGTTGTTGCTGGCATCGACGCGAGAAGGAACTGCGGGTTGTGGCGCAGGCGCGACGACGACCAATCCACGTTCACGCGCCACCTCTGACGGTCTCTCTTTGAGAGTTTTGTCTGCCTCGGGCAACGTCACGGCGGCGGACGCCTGCGCTTCATACGGCCTGCGTGTGGATTCGGGCTGGTATTCGTCTTCGATAAAGCGTGCGACCGCTGTTGCCGCGCCGCCTCCGCCGGAGCGTGCGCGTGGCGAAGACGAAGGAGAGGGCTGATGCGCGCGTTCTATGCGACGCAGCGCAGCAGCGACCAGCGGATTAATCTCCGGCACGTCCGGCGCAGGCACGAGCCCTAATTGCGGAGCTGTGGCTTCCGCTGGCGGTGCTGCCGGATGCCGTGCAGCCTCTTCCGCCTCGCGCGCGCGTCTTTCCTGAATCTCGCGCACGCGCTCGCTCAACTGCTTGCGCCATTGCGGGCGCGGCGCGCGTCCAGCACCCGGAAACTCTATCAGCGTAGAGACCACGGGCGCTGTCACTGTCTCAGCCGCAGCCATCTCGTCGCCGTTGGTGTTCGCCGTCGCGACTGCTGCCTCGGTTTTCTCCTCTGAATCGCGCCCCTCGGCGATTGCTTCGGGCGCAGAAGAAGATGTGTTTGTTGCCGCCGGCGTCTTACATCTGGGACACGTCTCAAGGCCATTCGAGTAAACGGCGCGGCATGAGGAACACTGCATAGCGAAGGTCGCCTCCGTTGGAATCCATCAAAATTTTTCATCTGTGGGCGATGGGAGGTAAAACTGCTAAACCCAAGCCCCTTGCGGAGTCGCGGCGGATACTATCAGAAGCTACTTTAAGTCGTCAACCAGAAAATATACTAGCCACTGTATTTGACCGGCTCAAGGCTACAAGATAATGTGAGATTTTGTGGGCCGGTAAGGACTTTAAGGAAGAGAAGATTCGTGCTCGGTTAAGGCAGCAGACCACTGTGCTCGTCTTACAATCACAACGGCTGACGGCCAGCGAAACCGGCCTCTACATCATGCCACCATTCGATCTGATCGCCCTCGCCCAGTTGCCAGCAGAGCAGAATCACGCGCCCCTCTCGAAGGCTGGGAAAATCTATCAGACCGCGCGCGTAATCCTTGAGCTGAATGCCCAAGGCATCCAACTCTCCCGTGCGCGTCGTCAGCTCGATCAGGAGCGCCACGTATTTTGAGCCCTCAGCCATCCCGCCGCCGCCCTGCTCCGCGCCTTCTGCGGCCTGCTTAGCCGCTTCCCTGTAAGTCATCAGGCGACGGTGCGCGCGCCGTACCGCTTCAAGGATGTGGCGCACGGTCGGAAGCATGGCGTTAGCCTCTTCGACGCTGAAGATTTTCATAGAGGAGTTTTCAGTTTTCAGTTTTGAGTTTTCAGTAACAGCAGGTTGATGTCCGGCTGAAAACTGAAAACTCAAAACTGAAAACTACTACCTAGTGCTCGTCCGTGATGCGTATAAATTCCGAGGGCGAGGCGAACTGCTCTTCGTCTTCGTCAAGGTCTGCTTCGATCACGACGCGGGCGGGCGTCTGGCTAAAGCCGTCGCCGTGGTGATGGTGGCCGTCGGGAGAGGGCGCGACATCAGTCTGAATAAAAGCGGGCGCGTGTGTGCCCTCGTGCAGCTCTCGCTCGTCGTAGCGAACGCCGTGCGGAAACTCCTTGCGCACTTTATCTGCGATCTCGCCGAGGTCTATAAAGTAGTCGGCCACGTCGATCAGCTTCGGCGCTGTGTTCGAGCGAAAGCCCGCGACCTCTACGCGACAGCCTTTGTAGGCGACGGCGTTCACGGCGTAGACGAAATCCTCGTCGCCGGAGACGAGCACGGCCGTGTCGTAGCGTCCGGCCAGAGAAAGCATGTCGACGGCGATCTCGACATCAAGGTTGGCCTTGCGCGTGCCGTCGTAAAATGTTTTGAGTTCTTTCTGGATGACGCGAAAGCCGTTGCGGCGCATCCAGAGCAGGAAACCCTGCTGGCGCTCCGCCCCTACGTCCACGCCCGTGTAGAAGAAGGCCCTGAGCAATCGGCCGTCGCCGAGCAGCACGCGCAACAGCTTATTGTAATCAATATCTATGTTGTGAAAACGCGCTGCATGAAAAAGATTGTTCCCGTCAATGAATACTGCGACTCTGCCTCGATGCCCGAACTGCCACGAAATATTGTTCGTCGGATCAAAGTTCATCTTGTAAGGGTGCTCCATAAAATTGTAAATATCTGTCGAATAGGATGCCGCCCTGAGGCCGTTCCGGTCAAGTGGAAAGAAGCGTTGTCGCTCCTTTGGCCCTTAAGTTGACGCGTTGTCGGCGATGATTTTGTTGGCGAGAGCGTCCAGATAGATGATGCGCGCAGTTGGCCCATTACCTATAAACACCTCCCAGGCGAGATGAAGCTCAAGCGCGCCCGGCTCGCCCGCGCGCTCAATCGGATAAATGACCAGCTCGCGCACGTTGACCTCGTCACCTGCGCCGACCGTGTAAGTCTGCTGGTTGCCGCGCACGTCCGTGTACGTGAATTGGCGTCCCTTGACGTTGGCCGCGACCTGTTCGGCGTTCAGCGTCGGGGCGGAGGCAGCGAGAGTTTTTTGCAACTGCTCGACCTCCGGAATGCATGTGCTGGTGAGTTGTAGCACGCGACGGTCGGGCGCGAATGTGATCTCAAGTATCCCGTAGCCGCCGCGCAGAGGATAACGAAAGGGATGCTGTTCGTACTTGGCCTTTTTCATACCGTCTGCCAGGTCCGTGCGCAGCACCAGTGAAAGCTGCTTTGGCTCTGCGCCGATCAGTGTGACTTGGTCAGTGATAAAACGGCGCAAAGCTTCGCGCGTCTCCTCTTCCGTCATGACGGGCGCTGCGCCGACCTTCGGCAGATAGAGTGGCGGGTTAAGCGGCGGGATACTCTTGAGCGTCGCGGTGATGGGTTGAAGCTCCGGCTGCGGCGCATTGTTGATGCCCTGCGAGCGCGCCAGATTAGCCCAGGCGTTGAGCGCGACCTCGCGGCGATCCGCGCGATCCATGAGCGTCGCGTAAACCGGCTCGCCGGACGAGCGTGGGCCAGCGGCGTCAGGCGGACGCGAGGCGGCGGCGCACGCACATGCGAAGACGGCGACGGCCGACAGGAGCGCAAAGCACAGCACGCGCCCGCGCTCAGTTTTTCGCCGCACAATCCGGATAGGCAAAGCCATAATTGCTCGAAGCTGTAATAATCCCTTAAAAGAATAATTGTGTAGGGCTCGTTGCGCGCTTTGATTATACAGGATCGGGTATTCTTATCAACGACCGCATATCTTTCGGGATGGTTTATTTTTTGGATTGAATAGTGTGAAAGCGATATTCACCACAGAGACACAGAGAACACAGAGGGGGCACAGAGAGTTGAACGTCTCTCAAATCTCCGTGCTTCCTCTGTGCGCTCTGTGTCTCTGTGGTGAGCCTCAATGCGTCACGGGCTCAATCTCAAATTGTCCCGCAACCACATCATCTTTAGCTTACAAGCGCCGTCGCAGGGACGTATAATCCTTTGACCGGAGAAGCAGACATTGACGATCAACGATGATGAGAAGATGGTCTGGCTGGGCGGGACGGAAGAGCTTCGCCCGGAGCCGCGCGGTTTTTCGCCGGAGCAGATGGTGCGCTGCGAGGAATGTCTGCGCGCCAACCCGCCGACGCGCACAGTCTGTCTCTATTGCGCAAAGCCTCTGCCACTGACGGAAGCGAGCGCGCAGTTGCGCCAACCCCTGCACAGGAAGTTGGAGAACTGGCAGCCGGGCGTCAACCTGATCTTATTGCCGGACGGATTATCAGGCATCAGTGAAGAGTCTGCGAAAGAGATGGCAGAGTTGCTGCGGCTTCAAACGGATGAACTGCTGCGTATCCTTGAAGCAGGAGCGCCGCTGCCCGTGGCGCGCACGGCGACGCTCGACGACGCATCTTTGATTGAGGGCAGGCTGCGCGCGCTTGGCGCAAACGCCCTGATCGTTTCCGATCAAGAGCTTGCTCTGGAAGATGCAGCGCCGCAGCGTCTGCGCGCGCTTGAGTTCAAAGAGGACGCGCTCGTCGCTCTTCCTGTGGGAAGCAGCGAGGGTTTGAGCATCGCCTGGACGGAGATCATTTTGCTCGTCGCCGGACGGCTCTTTGAAAGACGTGTGGAGGTGGAAGAGCGTCGCGGGCGCGGCAGCGCCGAGAACGAGATCGTAGAGGCGCGCGAACTGAGCGCAGACGAGGCCGTGCTGGACATCTACGCTAAAGGATTGGACGGAAACTTTCGCATCGTCTCGAACAACTTCGACTTCTCCTGTCTGGGCGCGGAGAAAAAGCTGATCGCCGCAGAGAACTTTTTAAGACTGAGCGAACTGCTGCGAGAGCGCTCGCCTCTGGCCCTTTATGATGACTTTTATGCGCGTGTGCGTCATGCGCTCAATGCAGTCTGGCCGCTCGAAGAGAGTACTGGCTCTGGCGGACTGAGGCGCGCGCGGCCCGGTCGCGTCAATACGGAGACTGTGACCCGCACCGGTAACGAAAAACAGTTCACGCGCTATTCGCGTCTTAAAGGTTATCTCAGGACAAAACATTCCTAAAGGGAAGCATGAAGCCACACGTCGCGCATAAACGAGCACGTAAACCGCCAGCCGAGCGCCGCCGCCGCGAGGATGAGCCGCGCCGTGAAGAAAGGCACGCGACGCCGGACAAAACTCCTTCGCCGCAAACTGCGCAGAGCGTGGGCGAGCGGCTTTACGGACTGACGCCAGTCGTTGAAGCTTTGCGCGCAGGCACTCGCTCCGTCGAGCACATCGTCATCGCGGAGGGCGCACAGATACATCGCTTGCATGAGTTGCTTGATCTAGCGCGCAAACTGAATGTCCCTGTGCGACGCGCGGCGCGTGCAGAGTTCGCGCGCTTCGTCGGCGAAGGAATCAATCATCAGGGAGTGATGGCGAGCGTCGCGGCTGCGCGCTACACGGACGCGGACGAGCTGCTGGACGCTCTCAGTGCGCGCGTGGGCACAAGCGATCCGCCGCTCGCGGTCGTCCTTGACGGTGTCGAAGACCCGCGCAATCTGGGTGCTATCTTGAGGACTGTGGAATGCGCCGGGGCGCACGGTGTGTTTATCCCGGAGCGTCGCGCCGTCGGGCTGACGGAGACTGTGGCGAAGGCCGCCGCCGGAGCGCTGGAATACGTCGCGGTGGCACGCGCCACGAACTTAGCGCGGTTGGTGGAGGAGCTAAAAGGGCGCAACATCTGGACTGTGGGCACAAGCGGCGAGGCCGCGATGGAATATACTGCATGGGATTACACGCAACCCACTGCGCTGCTGTTCGGAGGCGAGGGCGAGGGCCTGCACAGACTTGTGCGCGAGCGTTGCGACGTGCTGGTGCGGATTCCTTTGCAAGGGGCTACGGAATCGCTTAATGTCTCTGTCGCCGCAGGCATCATTCTTTACGAAGCGCTGCGCCAGCGCGCCGCCGCGAAGAAAAAGAGTCAAGAGGAGACACAAAGAGAACTGAACGCGGGCTGATGAGTAGAAGCTTTAACAACACTTAATCTATTGGCTCGCCTGATTCTCATTCTGAAAGAGAGGGGAAATATGTACTGCCCCAACTGTGCGACGAGTAATCTGGAAGGCGCAAGGTTCTGCCGCTCCTGCGGCGCTGACATCAGCCTTGTGCCGCAGGCTCTGACGGGACACTTGCCTGAGAGCCAGACGGCTGCGACCGACGAAGAGGGACATCATCGCAGGCGCAAGCGCGGGCCGAGCCTTGATCGCGCCGTCAGGTCTATCTTTATGGGCTTGGGCTTTCTTCTGGTCGCCATTGTGCTCGGGTTTATGCCTATGGGCAGGGCCTGGTGGTTCTGGATGTTTATCCCTGCCTTCTCGATTCTAGGCGGCGGCGTCGCAGAGTATATGCGCTTTAAGTATTCGCGACAGGAGCAACGCTCTTTGCCGCATGCACCTGCGCAGCCTGCGATGTTTGCTCCACCAACATCATCGCGCGCGGGCGAGCTGCCCAGACGCAACACTGCCGAGCTGGTCATGCAGCCGCCGAGCGTCACCGAAGGCACGACCAGACTTTTAGACGACGAAGCGCCGACGCGACACATAGGGAGGGCCGGCGCTATGCCTTCTGGCAAACGCGAGGCCGATACGTAAACAGTTGTGTGAACGTGTTTGAAGCCTCAGCCGAGCGTCATAAATTAATTTGAAAATGAGGATTAATAACGTTGCTGTTCACCACAGAGACACAGAGAACACTGAGATTACACAGAGGCTTGAATGCTTAACTCTCTGTGCTACCTCCGTGTCCTCTGTGTCTCTGTGGTGAGTTTCAAGGCATGTGAAATTCAATTTCAAACTGACCAGTTGAGCGTCTTCTTGCGCGTGCGCGTCCGCGCGCTGTATAGTTTCCGAAAATAATTCAATCTTTTCCCGACCAATTTTATCTGCGAGGATTCCTTCGATGCCACAAAGACCAAAGATCGCCGACAACATGCTGGAACTGATCGGCTACACGCCGCTCGTGCGCCTTAATCGTATAGCTTATCCCGACTCCGCCGAGATGATCGCCAAGCTTGAATCACAGAACCCCATGGATTCTGTCAAAGACCGCATCGGCTGGGCCATGATCGACGCCGCCGAACGCGAGGGCAAGATCAAAGCGGGCGAGACTGTGATCGTCGAGCCGACCTCCGGCAACACAGGTATCGCGCTCGCTTTCGCCGCCGCCATCAAGGGCTATCGTTTGATCGTCACGATGCCCGATACCGTCACGGTCGAGCGGCGCAGAGTGCTGACGGCGCTCGGCGCGGAGGTCGTGCTGACGCCGGGCTCTGAGGGGATGAAGGGTTCTATCAAGAAGGCCGCTGACATTACGGAAGAGATGACCAATAGCTGGACGCCCGGGCAGTTCGATAATCCGGCGAACCCTGAGGTGCATCGCCGCACCACTGCGGAAGAGGTCTGGGATGATACGGACGGACGCCTTGATGCTTTTGTCGCTGGCGTCGGCACAGGCGGCACGATTGCCGGTGTGGGCCAGGTCTTAAAGGAGCGCACCAATAAAAATGTACTGGTCGTCGCCGTCGAGCCTCTTTCGTCGCCTGTGCTGTCGGGCGGCGAGCCTGGGCCCAACAAGATTCAGGGCATCGGCGCAGGGTTTGTGCCGCGCAACTATGACCCGTCTGTGGTTGATCGCGTGATGACGGTCGATTACGCGGACGCGCTTGAGATGGCGCGGCGTCTGGCGCGCGAAGAGGGAATATTTTGTGGTATCTCTTCGGGCGCGATCACCTGGGTGGCGCGCGAAGTCGCGCGTGAGCTGGGCGCTGGCAAACGCGTCGTCTCGATCATCTGCGATTTCGGCGAGCGTTATCTCTCGCATGAGCTTTTCGAGACGGCGTCCAGTTAAAGCGAAACCTTTCCCGGCTCTCCAAAGGCTCTCACGCAAAATGTTTGGATAGACCGGGGCTTTACGCAGAGGCGATTGTTGTGGCTCAAGAGAAATAAGAAACGAGCGCAAGAATCGCCTCGTAATCTTTTTCATGGAAGAAAAAAGTCTCACGCGCATCTGTGTTTCGATCTGTGAGAGCCGCGCCACAGAGTTGGCCCAAAGCGCCGCTGCGGCTGCCGCCCTGGCCGACCTCATAGAGCTGCGCCTGGATTGCTTGCCCGGCGTTGAATCGACACTGGCCCTGCGCCAACTGGACGCCTTACAACTCGCCAGCCCGTGCCCTCTGATCCTGACGCTCAGGCCCGCAGAGCAGGGAGGACGCCGCGAGATTGACGCCCTCAATCGTCTGGCCTTCTGGGTAGAGAATTTTCTTTACGACGATCAGTACCGTGGCTTTGCGGATATTGAGTGCGACCTGCTGCTGCTGATTCATCAAAGCGAAGACGAGCGCTGGAAAAAGCTGGACTGGGAGCGCGTCATCTGCTCGCATCACGACTTTGCTGGAACGCCCAACGATCTTGATAAGATTTATGAGCGCATGGCGGCCACGCCCGCGCATGTCTTAAAGCTCGCGGTGAGCGCAACGGATATTACAGACTGCATCGCCGTCTTTCATCTGCTGGATCGCGCTCGACGCGAGGGGCGCGAGATGGTCGCCATCGCGATGAATGATGCCGGAATAGCGACGCGCATCCTTGGGCCTTCGCGCGGCGCATTTATGACCTATAGCTCGCTCGATCAATCAAGCGCTGTCGCGCCCGGCCAGCTAAGCGCCGCTGCGCTCACAGACCTTTACCGTATTCACGAGCTTAATCGCCAGACACAGATCATGGGACTCTTGGGCTCGCCCGTTGCGCATTCCCTCTCTCCGCAGATACACAACGCAGCCTTCGCCGCACAAGAGCTTAACGCCGTCTACATTCCCTTCGAGGTGCGAGAGGCAAAAGATTTTATCCGGCGGATGGTCGATCCGCGCACGCGCGAAGTGGATTGGCGGCTGCGCGGTTTGAGCGTTACAGCCCCGCATAAAAGCGCCTTCCTTGAGTTGCTCGACGAGCTTGCTCATCCTGCGCGCGAGATCGGCGCAGTCAATACCATCGTTGTCGAAGATGATAGATTGCTCGGCTACAACACGGATGCGGAGGCTTTTCTTGCGCCGCTGCGCCGTAGAGCAATCGCGCTGCGTGGCGCGCGTTGCGCGCTCCTTGGCGCGGGCGGCGCGGCGCACTCTGTCCTCTGGGCGCTCGAAAGGGAAGGCGCAGACGTGACAGTGTTTGCGCGCGACATGTCGAAGGCAAATCGTCTCGCAGAGAAATTCGGCGCGCGCGCCGCTGGCGTCTCCGACGCGCGCTTTAATGATTTCGAGCTGGTGGTGAACGCCACGCCGCTGGGGACACGCAACCATCTTGAGAGAGAGACGCCCGCCGTTTCGAGCCAGCTACAGGGCGCGCGCTTGGTTTACGATCTCGTCTACAATCCGTCCGAGACACGTTTGATGCGCGAGGCTATGGAAGCCGGAGTGGAGAGCATCGGCGGACTTGAGATGCTGCTGGCACAGGCCGCCGAGCAGTTCAGATTATGGACGGGCCAGGATGCGCCGCTAGAGGTTATGCAGCAGGCCGTTGAGCGCGCTCTTTATCCGTCCTCTTCGACTTCTGTCTGATATGCAGGACGAGCGTTACAGCCGACAGATTCTCTTCGATGGAATAGGCGAGGCCGGACAGCTTCGCCTGAAGAGTGCGCGCGCGTGCGTGATAGGCTGCGGCGCACTCGGGACGGCGCAAGCGGAGGCGCTTGCCCGCGCGGGCGTCGGGCGCTTGCGAATCGTCGATAGGGATTTCGTAGAGGCTTCCAATCTACAACGCCAGACGATGTTCACGGAACAGGACGCGCGCGAGCGCCTGCCGAAAGCGGTAGCCTGCGCCAGACACCTCGCAGAGATCAACTCCGAAGTCGAAACTGAGGCTGAGGTTATTGATGTCAATCAATCGAATGTCGAACGCTTGATCGAGGGCGCGGACGTTGTGCTCGACGGCACTGATAACTTTGTGACGCGTTATCTAATCAACGACGCGTGCGTTAAGCACAACACCGCGTGGGTGTACGGCGCGGCGGTCGGCTCATACGGCGTAACTATGACCGTGCGCCCGCACAAGAGTCCTTGCCTGCGCTGTATCTTCGAGGAAGCGCCTCCGGCTGGCAGCGCTCCGACGTGCGATACCGCCGGTGTCATCATGCCGATCATCTCCATCGTCGCCGCCGTGCAGGTCGCGGAAGCTTTGAAGCTCTTAACCAGACAGACCGGAGCGCTGCACAATTCGCTGATGCAGTTTGACGTGTGGAGTAATGAGTGGCGACGCATAGCGCTCGGCGCGCCGACGGCGGATTGCCCTGCGTGCGGGCTCTCGCGCTTTGAGACGCTTGAGGCGGAGGCGGGCGACTACGCTGCCATTTTGTGCGGGCGCGATGCCGTGCAGATTTCACCCGCGCATCCCGCGAGAATTGATCTTGCAGCACTGGCAGAGCGTCTGCGCGCATCGGGCGAGGTGATGGTCAATCCGTATCTGCTGCGCTTTCAGGCGGGCGATTATGAGCTGACCGTTTTTCAGGATGCGCGCTCGATCATACGCGGCACGGACGACGTGGCAACTGCGCGCACTCTCTACGCCAGATATGTTGGTACTTAAGAGAGATTCCGAGCTTACACGCCAGCCCGCAGCGGAGCGCCACGGCAGTTTCCACCCGCAAGCTCTTTCAGTTATGATTCCTGTGTGCCAGCCGTATGAACGAATGATCATCGTGCTGCGCGAAAAACCTTTGTCAGGCGACGCACGTATAGATTAAGCGGAAAGGACGCTAGAGTAAGATACTGCGCAGATTGTTCGACATCGCCCCTGTGGTAACTTCGCATCAAAGTAATTTCAAACGATCTATTCTCATCACCAAAGACAACAGACGAACCCATTAATGCTCAACAAAACTTTTACGACCCACATCGCCAAATCCGTTACTGTTTTAGTCAGCCTCTTAGTCTTCGCCGTCGCGGCCAGTGCGGGCGAGCCCATCCTGTGGCAGCTCAATAGCCGCGCAGAGCTTTTGAAAGGTGAAGCGCGCGGCGTCTCCGTCACGGACACAGGAGCGTTGATGCTCGCGCCGCGTTTCTCGCAGCTCTTCAACACGGAGCAGGCTTACATCTGGTCTAGCGCGGTCGATCAGGCGGGTAATGTTTATCTGGGGACGGGGCACGACGGGCGGCTCTTTCGCGTTGCGCCTGATGGACAGGGCGCGCTTCTCTATGACGCGCCCGAGCTGGATGTCACGGCGCTCGCCATAGGGCGCGACGGCGCTCTTTACGCAGGCACATCGCCGGATGGAAAAGTCTATCGCGTCGGCGCGGACGGGCGCGCGGAAGAGTATTTCGATCCGCCGGACAAATACATCTGGTCGCTCGCGGTGATGTCGGACGGAGCGCTCGCCGTCGGCACGGGCGATAACGGTAAGCTCTATCGCGTGCGCGCCGCCGGCTCTAAAGCGGAAAGCTCTCTGCTGACAGATACCAACGAGACGCACGTTATCTCTTTGGCCGTCGACGGGCAGGGAAATCTGATCGCCGGGACAGACCCGGGCGGTCTGGTGCTGCGCGTTTCGCCGGACGGCAAAGCCTTCGCGCTTTTCGATTCGCCTTTGCGCGAGATTCATGCGCTCGCCGCCGGGACAGACGGCTCGATCTATGCGCTGGCCTTAAGCGAGGCGGCCTCTACGGCCAGACCCGCCGGGCCAGCCGCGCCGACGCCGCAGTCCTCAGAATCTTCCGGCGGCACGGGCACTGCGACCGTCACCTTTACGGCGGTTGATGAAACGGGGACAACCACCCAGGGACAATCTACGCGCAGCCGCAATGATCTGAACAATGCGCGCAGCGCCGTCTTTCGCATCCTGACGGACGGCGGAACAGATGTCCTTTGGAGTTCGCCTTCGGTCACGGCCTTTGCCCTCGCGCCCGCGCCACAGGGCGGAAGCGTTCTCATCGGCACGGCAGACAAGGGGCGCATCTATTCCGTCACGGACGACGGGCGCGATACGCTGTTGCTGCAATCGACCGAAGGTCAAATCTCTTCGTTCGTCGTGCGCGGGCGCGAAGTGTTCGCCGCCTCAAGCAATCAGGGAAAGCTATTTCGCTTCGGCACGGACTTGATGACGGAAGGCAATTATGAATCGCCTGTGCGTGATGCCAAGCTGGTTGCCTCCTGGGGGCGCATCTGGTGGCGCGGTCGCGGGGCTGTGGAATTGCAGACGCGCTCTGGCAACGGCGAGCGCCCGGACGCGACTTGGAGCGAATGGAGCGTGCCCTATCGTGATCCTGTGGGCGCACAGATCACGAGCCCGCGCGCGAGATTTATACAGTGGCGGGCGGTGCTTCGCGCTCCGGCAGGAGGCAGCGCGGACGCGCGTATGGAAGATGTCAGCATAGCTTATCTGCCGCGCAACGTTGCGCCGGAGGTGCTCTCTATCTCGGCGCTCCCCATCGGCGTCGGTCTTCAGTCGATGGTGCAGATACCCGTCGACCCGAACGTAGAATCTTCGGGCCTGGACCCTTCGCTCTTTGGCGCGACGGCGCAGGTTCAGCCACGCCGTCTATATCAACGCGGCGCGCGCGCTCTGCAATGGCAGGCCGAAGACCGCAACGGCGATACCTTGGAGTACGCCATCTATTACCGCTCTTTAAACGAGAGCGCGTTCCGCTTATTAAAAGATAAGCTGCGCGATAACTTTTACACAGTAGACGGCGCGACGCTCGCCGACGGACGCTACGTCTTTAAAGTCGTAGCCTCTGACGCGCCGGACAATCCCTCGGGCCAGGCGCTCTCGGGCGAGCGTGTGAGCGAGCCGCTTGATATAGACAACACGCCGCCCAGCGTGCGCACAGTCGGCGAAAGCCAAACCGTGGGCGAGCGCGCACGCGTGACGGTTGATGTGGACGATACGGCGGGCATGATTAAGCGTGCGGACTTGAGCGTGGACGGCGCGCCTTGGCGGGCTGTCTTTCCGGACGACGGAATTGCAGACAGCGCGCGCGAACGTTATACGCTCGATGTGCCGCTCAACGGCGCGGGCGAGCACGTGATCTCGCTCAGAGCCTTCGACACCAGCGGTAATGTTGGCACAACAAGGGTTATTGTCCGCCGCTAGAGGCAGCCGTGGGGTCTCTTCGTGCATCTTATGTCATGTACCTTTGTGGTGCACGATACGGTGCGAAATGCGTCTGAAAGCGTGCGTCCCCGTGAAAGTATTGATAAAGTATTGACCGTAAAAACGGGCCGGGAGCAGGGAAATCACTTGTGGCACTGATCTTGCTCCTGATAGAGACTGGCGCGTCTCTTCTCTCCCTCCCATGCGCGCTCATGTGAAGTAAAGGCATGAGGAGGACACACGTAATCATGAAACACCTGAAGCGAATGTTGATGACGGCCATGATGCTTTGCATCGTGCCCATCGGCGCGTTCGCGCAAAAAGATCAGAAACCGCCACCGCCGAAGCCGGAGCCACCCAAGCTGGTGGTCGCCCCAAAGCCGCCGCCTAACAACAATGGAGGCCAGGACAAAAAAGGCGACAGAGGAAGACCCTAAGGCGCTTCGACAAAAAACTTTCGATCAGCTTTGCTTTTAAGTTGATAGAGACTTCATGAAACCCGCCCCCAACTGTTGGACGAGCGGGTTTCATTGCTTTTATGAGGTGATCATCATGGCTCGTTATCAAAGATATTTGTTTCCGGCATTGCTCATCGGTTTGATAAGCGCCGTCATCATTTCGGGCGGGATGTTCAATCGCGCGGACGCGCAGGGTCGCACGGAGCAGATTATACAGGCGCGCGCCCAAAGCGTGACGGGAGATAGATTCCCCGTCTATACGACGACGCCGCGCGGCGTACGTATCTTTTCTGTCAGACAGCCAGGCGGCGAGATGCTGCGCGCCATTGACGACGGCCTCGCGGAGCTTTTCAGTATCGCGCGTCGGCATGGATACCGCGCGCGTCTGGATCATTCGTCTTACACGGTCTACATCGCCCGCCCTGACCGGATGCGTGATAGCAGCGGCGGTTACTCGCCGGACGTGGCGGTGCGTGCAGGCCAGTACGCAGGCAGCGTCTACGATCAGGGTGGCTTTATCTACGCCGCCGGAATGGTGATGGAATTTAACCACTGCGTCCTCGTCATCGCGGAACATGAAAGAGACCTGCGCCGCGTCGCAGACGTTGTGCGTTACGAAGGCGAGCATCTGGTTCTTTATCACAACGACCGCGCGCTCTATCAACGAACCGCAGACCATAGTCGCGGCGGCGGCCATCCCATTCTTCAATAAGCGGTGTTGAAATCTTTTCTGTTATGCGCTCGCAGGAAAATCTGCGGGCGCATTTTTTTATCGAGCGTCCCTGTCATCGCACTCAAAATAACGAGGGCGGCGGCTAATAAACCAACAGAGCGTGAGAATAACGAACTTCTGAATCTGTAGGGTCGTGAGTTTCGCCAGCGGCGCTGCGATCAAAGGAGTCAGCACCAGTGTAGCCGCAAGCCATTTCCAGCCCGGCGCGCGCTCGCGCAGCAACACCGTTAATGGAATAATCAGGATAATGCCATCGTAGCTCGCCGTATGAATACTGAAGATCGGTACAAGGCATATAACGGCGGCCATGTAATTCGCGCGTCGGCGCAGCAAGTAAGTCAAGCCTATGCCTGTGAGCAGCACAAAGAAGCGCGCCCTGATATTCCAGGCGGCGAGCTGTGAGCTAAAGTCTACGTACTGGTAAAACTGCAAACGGAACGCGCCGGAGCTTGTCTGCCTGGCATAGTCCAGCAATGTTCGTAAATAATCTACATACAACTGCCAGCCCATCAAGAGAGAGAGCAGGACGAGGGCAGCGCATCCTAAGCTTAGATAAAGGAGCGTGCGCCACCGGCGCGTAAACAGCAGCGCGCACGCGGGCAAGAGAAGCATCGGCGGCTTAAAGACGCACAGGGCAAGCGAGAGCCCCGCCATCGCGTCAGACTTACGCTCAGTGCCGACGACAAACCCCGCGAGACTAAGACACGCCAGCGCGCTCAGTTGGCCGTCGAGGATCGTATGTAGAAACGGCGGATAGAGCAGCGCGGGCGCGGCGTACCACGGAAATGGGATATGCGGCAGATACTCGCGCCACAGGAGCCGCAGGGTAACAATATAAAGCGCCGTGGAGATGAGCATCAACGCCGCATAGGCCCAGACATAAGGCAAACGCGAGAGCAGCCCGAACAGAGAGAGAAACGGCGGCGGATAAAGAAAAGGTAACTCATGATCCGTCGGCATAGTGGGCCGCAGGCTATGCAGAGCCTGTTGCAAAGCTGCTCTATCATAAGGATTGCCACCACTTCGATAGACCGTGCCGCCCGCGTAGAAGGCCGCGAAGTCCCCACCGATACGCGTATCGCCCGCGCGCGCTGCCTGCCACAACCGCACGCTATAAACAATCATCAGCAATGCAAGCAGACAAAGGGCCACGCCCCCTAAGAGCGCAGCCAGATTGAGGTCGGATGATTTACTGGTGGAGACTCCCGTTATCCACACACTCCTTTCCCGGCGACCAGTATCTCATAGGGAAATATTTTGGCGAACATTTATCGCTTTGCGGAGTGGATGCTCTTTGAAAAGAGGAGATGTAGAAAATAAGGGAAAAGAAAGGCCACTTATTAAAGTGACCTTAACTTTTTGATTCTTTTGATGCCCGCTAATGGATTCGAACCATTGACCCCTCGCGTGTGAAGCGAGTGCTCTACCACTGAGCCAAGCGGGCATTTTCTGGTTTAAGAAAAGCGAAAAACAGCCTAGCAAAGCGGTGCAGTAGGGTCAAGTGAGCTTTTGTCTCACGAGACCACACTCTTCTGCACGCGCTTTGCGCTGAAGCTGTAGTTTAGCTGATGGGCGGGTCGGTCGCGGTCGCGGGCTGATCCGGGTTCTCGCGTATGGTGCTGAGGCTCGGGTCGAAATAGAAGTGGCGCTTGCCTGTCGCGCCTATGCCTTCGGATGATTGCGGGTCGGCGTTGATGGTGAAGGTCGCCGGTTGGCCGCTCGACTTCGGAACGACCTTCATCGTAAAGACGTAGCCGCTCACGACCGGGGCATCGCCTTTGAAGCGCTCGTCCAGCGCGCCTTCCCTGATCAACTGCTCGAACGTGCCGTATTCGCCACGGTGTCCGAGCGAGTAATCCGCCTGCAATTGCTTGATCGTGTTGATGGTCTGGGTCGCCGCCGTTTCGTTGCCACGGCGCACCATCAAGCGCCAGGCGGGCACGCCGACGCCGATCAGTATGCCTATGATGGCGATCACGATCATTAACTCGATCAGCGAGAATCCGCGTAAGCTTCGATGACGTTGATGAAGTTTTCTCATAACTGCTCCTGTCCCTATTTACACGAGCTAACCGGCCAGCGGTTTCATTAATTTTATCCCGCCTTCAAAGCCCGCCGACCGGCTCTTCTTTGCCATACAATTCTACTACAGTGGCGCAGCGGTCGTCACTCGGAAGGGCCTGCCGTAGAGAGCGCCAAGCGTCTCCTTATTCTTCGCGTGCGGCGGTCTTCGAAAAAGATTTTAACTCGCGGAGACGTGCGCTCGGTGCATCCCACCATGTAGAATGGGCCATCAGAAGTTTGGAGAGCCCCGGCATGAGACGATTGCAGACAGCAAACAGAGAGGCGGAAGGCCCTGCCAGCGCGGCGGTCGAAAAGATCGACCGGCTGCAAGCGGCCGTCGAGAGCGTCATCAAAGGCAAGCCGGAAGCCGTGCGCCTGAGCATCGTGACGCTGATCGCTGGCGGCCACCTGCTCGTCGAAGACGTGCCGGGTGTCGGCAAGACGACGCTCGCGCACGCTCTGGCTCGCGCTCTCGATTGCGTCTTCCAGCGCATACAGTTCACCTCCGATCTGCTGCCTTCGGATGTCATAGGTCTCTCTGTCTATAACCAGCACACGGGTCAGTTCGACTGGAAGCCCGGGCCCATCTTCGCCAACGTCGTGCTCGCGGACGAGATCAATCGCACGACGCCAAAGACACAGTCTGCACTTTTGGAAGCGATGGCCGAAGGCCACGTCACAGCCGAAGGACGCACTCATCCGCTGCCCGCGCCCTTTATCGTGTTGGCGACGCAGAACCCCATTGAGCATCACGGCACATACCCGCTCCCGGAATCACAACTGGATCGCTTTATGCTCAGACTGCGCATAGGGTATCCGGAAACGTCGGACGAGATACAGATTCTGCGCGACCGCGAGCGCGCAGAGCCTCTGAATGAGCTGCGCGCCGTCATGTCGGACGGAGACATACTGGAGTTACAGCAGAGCGTTTCGCAGGTCGCTGTTGACGATGCGCTCGTGGATTATCTGATGCGCATCGTCGCCGCCACACGCGATTCGGAGATGCTGGATTTGGGCGTGAGCCCGCGCGGCACGCTCGCGCTCTTTCGCGCCGCACAGGCTCTGGCCCTCACTGAAGAGCGTATGTACTGCGTGCCTGACGACATCAAGCGCCTTGTGCTCCCAGTCTTTTCGCACAGGCTGGTGGTCAACTCTCGCTTCTCCTCAAGCTTGCGCCGCAGCGAAGAGGCAGAGGCGGTGCTGCGCGAGATTATGAAGACCATCAGCGTGCCTCTCTAAAGCTCACTCGCTCGCAGGCACACCTGCCCGACCTTGCCTCCTGACGCTGAAAGGGAGTGTAAAGTCGCCTGCACGACCATTGACAAGTATTTAGTTCAAGCATAAGATTGCGCCCCTTAGCGAACGCGCTGAGCACAGCCAGGGCCACCGGGTAGGGTCACAATTCTTTCGTCGGGCCATTGCAGTCTTTCGTGTCTGGACTTTAATCTGCCAAAGAGTTCCTCTCCTTTTTCAGTTTAAGCCCCCCGTCGCGCGATAAGTCCGCATCTGTCCAATCTTCGCTCGCTTCTGACCGTATTCGGTGCGCCTTTTTTAGAACCCCCGGCACTGTGACGCACTTTTGCAGTGCTCTAACTTTGTAAGGAGATTCCCTCAATGTACACTCCCAGTACGTCTCATGTTACCTTTGTCAATTCCGTTGATAGTTCGGTGCGACGCATGATGCCTATCTTTGCGGCCATCGTCCTGACGCTGGTGGTAAGCGGTATCGGACTGGCGCAGAACGCCGGTAATTCGTCCAAAAGACCAACTTTAATCTCTAGTAAGAAAAAGTACGCAGACCGTGGCCTGCATCCGGCGACGGGCCGCTCCGGCTCGGCGACTCTGACGGTGCGCGCGTTGCGCGGCCAAGACGGTAAGGTAGTCATCGAAGCGACGACGGGCGTGCTGGATTCCCCGACCACACCGCCCGGCAATATCAAGAAAGTACAGCTCAAGCCTCTCAACGCAGACGGCCAGGCTCTTTTCTCACAAAATTATACGGGACTCAACGGGGGCGGATATTTCACCACCACCGTCAACTACCTACAGCACATGCAGCAGGTGCAGGCGCAGGCCAACATCGACGGCATCGACCCTCGGCGCACGAACGTCGTCACGGTCGTCGAAACGGTCAAGAATCGTCCGGACCTTGAAGTCTCGAACCTGTCGCCCTCGACCAGCATCACGGGCGCGCCCGTCAATATCTCTGTCCTCGTCAAAGAATTGAACGGCGATCTCGGAGCAACAGCCAACTGCGTTCTCTATATTGACGGCGTGGAGGCTGATCGCGCGAACGGCATCTACGTCGACGCGGGCAGCACCGTTAGTGTCGCTTTCACACACGTCTTTCAGTCGCCCGGGGCGAAGCAGATCGAAGTCAAGGTCGAGAACGTCAAGCCCGGCGACTGGGACATGACGAACAACACGGTCGCAGGGCAGATCATCATCACGGAGCCCAACAATAATTTGAGCTATGTCGCTTCGATCTTCGACGAAGAGCTGGTCTCGACTTCCAAAGAGGATCACATCAACGGCTGGCGCGACCCTCAGTCCGGTTACGAAGCCTCTTACGGTTTTGAGAACAGCAACAATTCAAAAACCCAGAGCGTCTTTTTCGATGGCTCTGCGCCGAATTACTCCGCTTTCCCGTACAACGTCAGCATCAATGAACAGAGCGGCGCAGCATCCTTCTCCGACTCGCTCACCGTTCCCAACAACGGCGACTCGCTCACGTTCAATATCGGCACTCTCACTTTCAACGTGGCGTCGGGTTCGGGTTTTGACCCCGCACAAAACGTGAGCGTCTACGTGTACACTCAGAAGGTGTCGGAGGGCGCTTCCATCTTGTTCCAGATTACAGGGATACAGTACCAGCGCTTTGGCGGTGAAGTGACCTACCACTCCGATTTTTATGAAAAATTCTGGTTCCTGATAAACGGCGAGCCTCAAGAGGATTCCACTTACACGACCAATGGCAACACATCCTCTACCGGCACACGGCTGGCGCTGGATGCGCAGTACTCGCTGACCATCGCGGTCTCGTCAGCCGACTCGCAGGTCTTTTCGGCATCGCCGACGATGGACGTTCAGACTTCGAGCGGAAGCCTGACAAATGCTCGGGAATGTACCGAATACACGTTCGAACTCTACTACGGGTCGGATTGCGTGGAGAGCACCAGCAACTTTACGCGCAAATCCGCGAGCGCGGAGTTTACTGCCGAGCCATAGCCGCGAACTCTCAAGGCTGCCTCTGAGCCTTTCACTCTGGCGGCAAGACAGGGATTTGTGCTGACGCTGGTCGGCGCAAGTCCCTGTCTTGCCGCCATATTTTCGGCTGCGCACAACTCATGGTTAAATAGAGGCGCGCGCTCCTTTGCTGCCAACGCAAAAATAAAAGAAGAGCTGACGGCAATCCTTTGTCCGCGCATCGAAGAGGTTATGGGGATTAAAAGCTTTCGCGCATGGCGCAACGCCATTCTGGGCACGCTGCTGGTGCTGGCCGGTCTGGGCACGGCTTTTGTCACGATGCTGGCGCGACGCGCGGAAGACCCGGGACTGGCGAGCGTCGCGGCCATCGCTTCGCTGGTCATAGTGCTGCTGATCTTTATCCTGGTGCTGCCGCCGCTGGCGCGCTCTGCGCGCGAAGAGGTCTCGCGGCTAGACCTGCCTCTGGAAGTCACTTCGGGCGGCGCGATCTTTCTGGGCATCCTGGCTATCGTCGCCTTTGCCGCGTGGAACACCGGAAACAATCTCTTGTTTCTGGTCTTTTCCGTGCTGGCCTCTACGCTCTTCGTCTCCTGGGCGGCAGCGCGCGCCTCCCTGCGCGACATCGTCGTCTCGGCTCGCTTTCCCGATCACATCTTCGCGGGCGAGCCTTCGCCTGTGATCGTCACGCTTCAGAACAAAAAGCGTTTTCTGCCGACCTTCTCCGTCCTGGTCGAAGCGCGTGGGCCAACGAACAAAGGCGAGCTGAATAAACGCGGCAAGCCCACAAGGCTGCGCTATAGCAAACGCGCTCTGGCCTATTTTATGTATGTTCCGCACCGCGCGGGGGCAGAGCAGCGCGTCGAGCAAACATTTCAAAAACGCGGGCATGTGCTGATCACAGGCTTTGAGCTTTCGACGCGTTTCCCCTTTGCGTTCTTTCGCCGTCGCCGACGATTGCGCGCGCGCGACGTGGACATCATCGTCTATCCGAAGCCTGAACCCGCCAGCGACGAACTGCACCTGCTGCCTATGAACGCCGGGCGGCTGGCCTCTCTGCGGCGCGGCGCTGGGCACGATCTGCTTTCACTGCGCGACTATCAACCGCAGGATGATCTGCGCCACATGGACTGGAAGGCGACAGCGCGCGCGCGCCGTCTGGTCGTACGCGAGTTCACGGCAGAGGACGAGCGTCGCATCACCATCGCGCTCGATACAGGGACAAGGGATGAAGCGGACAAGGACGGATTTAATGAGCGTTTCGAGCACGGCGTCACGCTCGCCGCTTCACTGGTCGCACACTTTGTCGAAGAGAGGGCCGAAGTACGGCTGGTGCTCGGCACAGAGGGCGGGCGCTACGGCGTCGGCCGCGAGCATCTATACGATTGCCTGCGCAGATTGGCGCTGGTCGCGCCCGAGAGTGAAAAGGAAGTGAAGAGCGAAAAAGAAGGGAAGGCTAAAGCGACTCCGGTCGGGGACGCTATGCCGGTTGATCAACATCTCATCCCGCCGATAGCGGACGGCAATTACTGTATCCTGCTGACAACGGCTGCGCCCGGCTCGATTCCTTCAAACGTCTGGCGCACGTCGCACGTCATTTATCTCTGACAGCAACTTTTATAAATATCTCAAATTCATTTTATGCCCGTGACGCATCTGCCTATGCCGCGTGGCGCGTGCGCACGTCTGCCTGCGCAAATTGTGAAGGCCGCACGATATTGCTGTCGGCGACACTGTCTGTTTCTTCCTCAGGGGTCAGGATCATAATACTGCGCTGTAGCTCTATCATCTCCAGATATTGCATGTAACGCTCCAGGTCGTCGTCGCTGATCTTCTTAATCCGCACGCCGATCAGACAGCCAAACTGCGAGCCGCTCTTTTCGTAGCGCTCATACTGGCGCGGAGTATATTCAATCTCGATGCGGCCATTGACGATAAAGCCCAGGTTCATGTCCTCCTCGCTGAGCGGTCGGTCGTAAACAGGCGTCGCCTCTATGTTGATTGGCCCATCGGGAAGATGAAGCGTGAAACGGACAGTGCAGTCGGGGTTGAGCAGGTAACGATAGAGAAAGGGAAGCGAAGGGATCAACAGCGCCATGCCGCCAGCGCCCACGTCGCATGTATGACTGACGAGCATAGGCGTCTCGTCCGCCGCGCCGTTCGTGCCCGCGCCGTTCAAGGCGATACTGAACGAGAGCGTCGCATCATGCCGTGTGTATTGTCTTAGGTCTTCGCCAGTCTCTTCAATGAAGCAGGTCTCCATCAGCCCATCTCCTAGCTCTTTTCCACCGACTTTCAGTAAAGGTGAGAGAAGCTCTCCGCCAAAGCTTTATCAAGCCGCGTGCCGCTCAAACTGCTGGCACGAGAGAGGATGAAATTACTGGAATCCCCCCGTTTTGTTTGAACTTTGCGGCTGTGAGAGATTTGGGCGCAAAGACAGAGAGAGCAGTTTGACAGGTCAGGATGATAGCGTGTTAGTAATTTGACCGCTGAGAAATTAGTGTTGAATGTGACCGCGTAGATGTTATATTTGAAAAACTCACGCCCCGGACAGTCCGAATCTGTATCTTCAGAGGATATAATCATACGAATGTCTAATGCTTTCGCCGATGAAGAGCGCAAACATCTGTACACATACCCGGTCAAGAGCCTGTGGCTGATCGCCGTCTGCTTTATCTTGTCCGGCGCGACCGGGCTGATTTACGAAGTCCTTTGGGCGCGCATGCTGGGGCTGGTGTTCGGCGCAACCACGTTCGCCATCAGCACTGTGCTCGCGGCCTTTATGGGAGGGCTCGCCCTTGGCAGCGCCTGGGCCGGTCGCCTCGCCGCACGCATCAAGCGACCTCTGCGCGCATACGCGCTGATTGAGATTGGCATCGCACTATACGCGCTCGCAGTCCCTCTGCTCTTCGCGCTTGTCAACTATCTGTACGCGTTCGTCTGGGCAGAGCTTCATCCGGGCTTTTACAGTTTCAGCCTGTGGCGCTTTGTACTTTCCTGCGCAGTGCTGCTCGTCCCGACCGCATTGATGGGAGCAACGCTGCCCGTGCTCTCGGCGGCGCTGATGCGGTCGCCTGCCGCTACTTCTTCCTCCGTCGCGCGTCTTTATACCTGCAATCTGGTCGGCGCGATCTTCGGCACAATCATCGCGGGCTTTCTACTGCTCCCGACGCTCGGCGTCAGTCTCACCATCTATACTGCGGCGGCCATCAACATCATCGTCGGCATCGTCGCCTTTCTCATAGATTTGAAATACGGAAGCGTTTTGACTTCCGAGGGCTTGGAGACGGGCGAGACTGTAGTTGAGCCTGAAGCGTCGCTGGCAGAGGAGAGCGGCGAGGCGTTGTCCGAGAATCAACCTGTTAGCGGAAAGAGCATCAATGGAAAATTCTGGTTGATGTGCGCAGCCGTTTCGGGCTTCGTCACGATCAGCGCGCAGGTCGCGTGGACGCGCGTCCTCACGATGGTCATAGGCTCTAGCACCTATGCTTTCAGCATCGTCGTCGCACTTTTCCTGCTGGGCTTGTCCGGCGGCGCATACATGATCGGGCGCGCGAAGATCAGGGAAACGCTGCGCCGCAAGATTTTGAAAGTCGAGCTGGCGACGGCCGTCAGTCTGTTGCTGAGCCTCTTGATTATCAATCAGACACCGAACATTCTAATCAACACGGGACTGAGGCTTAACCTTGGCTCTTGGGCGGGATTGCTGACGCTGCAAATTTTCGTCGCGGGCTTACTTATCCTCGTGCCTGCTTTGTTGATGGGGATGGTCATGCCGCTCGTGCTGGTGTGGGCGAGTGAAGTGGGCGGTGACAGATCAGTTAGGCTGGTCGGGCGCAGTTACGCGCTTAATACCCTGGGCGCAATCGCCGGTGCGTTCGGCACTGGCTTTATCCTGATCCCGAAGGCCAGCACGCGATTTACCATCCTGTTTGCCGCCACGCTCTGCGTTATCGTCGCAGGTTTCGCTTACCAGCCTGCGCCAGCAGTCTCTGATAAAGATTTACGACGCGGGCTCGCGGCGGGTGCGACTGTAGCTCTTATCATCCTGCTCTTCGTCACAGCGCCCAAGCTGGACACATTCGATCTCTCGCTGGGGGCTTATGACAGTCTTGTGCGGGTGCTGGCGCGGACGCGCTCGACCAGCGGCAATGATGGACGGTTTGAAAAACAGACACAAGACACGCACATGCTCTTGATGTATGAAGAAGGGCCGACGGCGACCGTTTCTGTGCGTAACGACTGGGACATCATCTCGCTGGCGATCAACGGGCGCACCAACGCTTCCGATAAGGAAGATATGCCGACGCAGGTGATGCTGGGTGTGTTGCCTTTGCTGCTCGCGCCGCGCATAGAGAATGGCTTGATCGTAGGCTTCGGCTCGGGCGTGACGGTCGGCTCGATGCTGCAATCGCCGATCAAACAACTCGAATGTGTCGAGCTTGAACCGGCCGTCATTCGTGCCGGGGAATATTTCAATCACGTCAACAACCAGCCGCGAGGGGATGCGCGCCTACAGTTGATCGTCGACGATGCGCGCGCGTACCTGAGAGTCAACCCGACACAGTACAACATGATCGTCAGTGAGCCGAGCCATCCGTGGGTGCCGGGTGTTGCCAATCTCTTTACACGCGAGTTCTTCGAGCTGGGTCGAAGCCGTTTGACTGAGGACGGCATCTTTGTGCAATGGCTGCAAATCTATCAGCTCTCGAACGACGGCCTGCGCTCCGTGCTCGCCACCTACAAAAGTGTTTTCCCGCACGTGCTGGTCTTTCGCGTCGGCGGCGCGACCAAAGGCAAAGACCTGCTGCTGGTCGGCAGCCGCTCTCCGCTCTCGCTTGACCGAATGACGGAGCGCTTCACTGACGCGAAGATCAAGGCGGAGCTGGCCCGCATCAAGATCATGGAACGCGGCGATGTCGAAGCGTGGTACGTCTGCGATGAAACACAGCTCATTCCGGCCGTTGAGGGCGCAACGATCAACACGGACGACAACATGCACATAGAAAATCGCACGCCGCGCGAGGCGTTTCTGCCGCTGATGGAAGTCAATGCCAAATGGATCGAGCAGCTTGCCGCAGAAGGGCGCGCCGCGCTCCCGCTGGCAATTTCAGAGCAGAAATAGAGACGGCAGGTAATGGGCAATTCGACATTGAGTGTGAAGTAAGTCGCTGACTCACCACAGAGACACAGAGGACACAGAGGGGGCACAGAGCATCGAGTATCATTCAAACCTCCGTGCTTCCTCCGTGCCCTCTGTGCCTCTGTGGTAAATAGAAATTTTCGTCACCCTCAATTGACGAATGATTCACACTGACGCCGACAGGCTCTTCAGGATTTCATCTGCGGCCTGCTCGCCGCTGCGTATGCAATCGGGAATCCCTGCGCCGCTGTAAGCATTGCCAGCCAGCTTCAAAGTCGGAAAGGTTTCGAGCCGCTCGTTGATTCGACCGACTCTCTCAAGATGGCCCAGGTGATACTGGGCCATAGAGCGCGGCCATTTTTCAACCAGACAAAAGAGCGGCGGCTTTTCGATGCCGAGTAGAGCGCGCAGATCGTCGCGCACCGCTTGGGCCATCGCGTCTTCGTCGAGCGCAAACATCTCCGGCTGCAAAGCGCCGCCGACGAAAGCGCGAAGGAGCACTTGGCCTTCGGGCGCTCGTCCCCTGAACTTGATGCTGCTGAAAGTGCAGGCCAGAATTTTACGTCGTTCGATGATCGGCACGACGAAGCCGAAGCCGTCGAGCGGGTGCGGTACGTCCGCACGACGAAAAGCCAGATTGACCGTCGCCGTGGATGCGTACTGGATAGCTGCAAGCTCGGTACTGAGTTCGGCGTCCACATCGTTGATGAGTTGCGCAGAGGTGTAAGCGGGCAACGCCAGACAGACAAAATCGCACTCCACGCTCTCGCCCGAATGAAGTCTAAGCCGCCAACGCTCAGACGCGCGATCATGAGCCAGAGACTCTACTTTCGTATTGAGACGAATAGTGCCGGGCGAAAGAAGCGCGGCCAGATGATCGGAAAGCGTCTGCATTCCTTCGTCGAAGGAGAGAAACAGACTGTAACGCGGCCCACTCGTTCCGCGCTGCTGTTGTGACGAGAGCTTGCGGCTCGCGCGCCACATTCCGCGTATCAGGCTACGATGAGTGCGCTCCATCTCCAGAAAACGCGGCATCGTCGCGCGCAGGCTCAGGCGCTCTGGGTCTGCTGTGTAGATGCCGCCGACCATCGGCTGTGCCATACGCTCAAGCGCCTCTCGCCCCAGCCTGCGCCTGACGAATTGCGCCAGACTCTCATCATCATGGCCGTTCGCTTCCGCGCGCCTGGGCAAGACCATATCGAGCGCCATACGCGCTTTGCCGCGCCAAGAGAAAATCCCCGTCGTGACGAAAGGCCAGAAGCGCGAGGGCGCGAGCAGTTGGAATCCTTCCGGCACAGCGTGCAGTCGCCCACCACGCACGATAAAGCTGCGGCGATTGATCGGATTGGTTTCGATCAATCGGTCGCTTAAGCCTATACGCTCAGCGAGACCGATAGCCTCCGGCTTCTCTGAGATAAAAGAGTCCGGGCCGCCTTCAAGCAGAAAACCTTCGCGACTGTGCGTGCGTATGATGCCGCCCGTGCGCGCGCTCGCTTCGAGCAGCAGAATCTCCGGCGCGTGCTTAATCTCTCTAACGCGTTCCTGAAGACGGTAAGCCGCAGCGAGGCCGCTGATGCCGCCGCCGATGACGACGATACGCAAAGGACGCTGCTGCTGTGAAATGTCCTGCATCTCTATGAGTGAGAGGCGACCTCTTCCGGGGCGGTCTCTTCTTCGTTGACGCTCTCCTGCTGTTGCCGCTGTGCTTCGAGCCACTCTTTCAGCAGTTGAGCCTCGCGCTCCGGCTCCATGCCTGCTTTCGCGCGCGCGGCGTAGCTGCTATCGGGCGCGGGCGCTTCCGTTAGACTGTTGGCCCAATCGAGCGTGTCGCGAATAGTCTCGGCCATCGGACGAAAGTTGAGGCCGTGCGCGACGGCCTTTGCACAGTTGAGTGCCATAAAGCCGCGCGCGTCCGGCGACGCTTCTTCGGAAATCCACAAAGGCAGCTCCATCCATTCGCCGACCTCTTTCTCCGCTAAAAACTTTTCGCTCACCCATGTAAAGCGCGCGTCGCTTCCCGTCACACGCCGGCACTCTTCCAGCAACTCTTCCATCATCAAAGTTCCGGCTGGCCCGGTGGCATTAAATGTGCCGCTCGCGCGCGCCTCTGCTATGCGAATAATCCAATCCGCCAGATCGCGCGCGTCTATAAACTGTATCTGTCTTTGCGGGCGACCCGGAGCTAAGACCTCACCGCCGCGCGCCACACGCACGGGCCAGTAAGTAAAGCGGCCTGTCGGATCGTGTGGGCCAACTATCAGCCCTGGGCGTATATTGAGCGCGCGTTCCTTGTAAACATCCAAGACCGCCTGCTCGCAGAGTGCTTTAAGCGGGCCGTAGTTTTCCGGCGTGCGCTCTTCATCGGAAGGGTCTTTCATGGTGGCGATAGGCGCTGTCTCGTCGTTGCCGGGCACGCTGCTGTCCGCCACGACGGAGAGGGTGGAGATAAAGATGTAGCGCTCGACCGCATCCTTGAGCATTTCAGCAGAGGCGCGCACCACTCTGGGCACAAAGCCGCAAGTATCGATCACCGTGTCCCAGCGTCTGCCACGGAGAGCCGCCAGATCGCCCTCGCGATCACCGCGCAGTTTCTCGACATCGGGAAACAGCTCCGGGTTATTCAAGCCGCGATTAAAGAGCGTCACTTCATGGCCGCGCGCCTGCGCCGCTTCGACCAGATGCCGCCCCAGAAAAACTGTGCCGCCGATAATCAGTATTTTCATTTTAACTCGGCCTCCGATTGTTTAGAGTCCCCGACAAAAGCAATTTGCTAAAGCAGATTCAAACAGGATGGACAGGATGAACAGGATAAAAGCAAAGCTCAACAAGATGTGTTGAGATTTTAAATTTCAGATTTAAAGCACGAATACCTTCTTCCTGTTTTTATCCTGTCTATCCTGTCCATCCCTGTTAATTCCTTTCTTCTCCCTGCGCACGAGCGGGCCTTGCAACGCCCATCAGACAGCAATCCGCCGGACAAAGATCGTGCGACGGCCCACGCGCTCCGAGGAAACGTCGAACGGGATCAGCCGTCATACGCTCAAGTATCAACTCACGAATCATGCTGATAAAAGTCGGGTGCGTGCCGACGGTGCTCGCCCGCACCATGTTCAGACCTATCTCTTTGGAGAGAGCGTGCGCCTCTGTGTCCAGATCGTATAAGACCTCCATGTGATCCGAGATAAAGCCGACCGGGGCGATGACCACGTCCTCTGCTCCGCCCGCTTTCAGCTCGCGTAGGTGATCGCAAATATCAGGAGCGAGCCAGGCTTGCGTGGGCGGCCCGCTGCGACTCTGAAAGACTAATTGCCAGCGCTCATGCCCCACGCCCTGAGCGACTAACCGGCAAGTCTCCTCAAGCTGTGACTGGTAATCGCATTGCATAGCCATCGACAGAGGAATACTGTGCGCCGTAAAGGCTATGTGCGCATCTCTGCACCGCTCCGAAGGGATTTGTTCCAGCGCGGCGCGGACGTTTTCGATGTTGGGCTCGATAAAACCCGGATGATTATAGAAGGCGCGCAGCTTCGATACCTGCGGCGCGCGTGGGCCAACCTCTTCGCGTGCGCGCTCTATGTCTTCGCGGTACTGCCGACAGCCTGAATAAGAGCTGTAAGCGGAAGTGACGAAGGCGAGCGCCCCTTTGATCCCGTCGTCTGCCATCTCTCTGAGCGTGTCTGCGAGCATCGGATGCCAGTTGCGATTGCCCCAGTAGATGGGAAGCCGTGGGCCGTGTTCTTCTAACTCCTGATTGAGAGCGGCGATCAACCTGCGGTTCTGTTCGTTGATCGGGCTGATGCCGCCGAACAGTTCGTAATGGTGCGCGACCTCCTGCATTCTTGAGGGTGGAACGTTTCTGCCACGCAGCACGTTTTCAAGAAAAGGCATCACTTCATCCATCCCTTCAGGCCCGCCGAAGGAGACGATCAGGATGGCATCATAGGTTTGATTCATAAGAGTGGAATGCAACGGCGCGTTATCGTCCTCTTTAACGAAGGACTAACTTTTTTCCGAACGCCTTTTAATCAGACATCTCTGCGGCTCAACTCGTGGACTGCGTCGACGAGTGCGATGACGTTCTCGACGGGCGTCTCCGGCAGAATGCCGTGGCCCAGATTGAAGATGTGGCCGGGTCGCCCGCCTGCGCGCTCAAGGATGCGACGAGTCTGCGCGCGAATGTATTCCGGCTTGGCAAAGAGCGCGACCGGGTCTAGGTTGCCCATGATGGCCGTATCTTCGCCGACGCGCCGCCAACCGTCCGCGAGATCGACGCGCCAGTCCAGACCTACACAATCGCCCCCGGCCTCGCGCATCAATTCGAGCAGTGCCGCCGTGCCCGTGCCGAAATGTATGACGGGTGTGCCAGGCGTAATGCCGCGAATTACGCTGTTTGTGTGCGGCATCACGTATTCACGATAATCGTCCGGGCTTAAGCACCCGACCCATGAATCGAAAAGCTGTACGGCCTGCGCACCCGCAGCAATCTGCGCGTTCAGATAACGCACGAGCGCGCGAGAGATCAGCCGCATCATCGCGTGCCAAGCGCCGTCGTCCGTATACATCAAGCGTTTCGTGTGCAGGTAATTTTTAGACGAGCCGCCTTCGACCATATAAGAGGCGAGCGTAAAGGGCGCGCCCGCGAAACCGATCAAAGGCAGGTCTGGCTTTAAGGAGCTGCGGGTCAGACGAATCGCTTCGTAAACATAGGAGAGCGAGTCAATGTTCTCGACTTCGCGCAGGCGTTCGACATCGCGCGGTTCGCGCACGGGGTTATGTATGACAGGGCCTTCGCCTTTGGCGAACTCAAGGTCAATGCCCATCGGCTCTATGATGAGGAGGATGTCTGCGAAGATGATCGCGGCGTCAACGTTGAGCCTCTCGGCGGCTGTGACGGTCACTTCAGCAGCCAGCTCCGGCGTCTTGCACAGTTCCAGAAAGCTCGTGCGCGCGCGTACGTCTCTGTACTCGCGCATGTATCTTCCGGCCTGTCGCATCAACCAGACGGGCGTGTAGGGCGTGGGCTCGCGGCGGCACGCGCGCATAAAAGGGCTGTCGTTCAAGGCAGAGCTTAGCTGCGTGCTCGCTACTGTCTGGGTTTTGGTTTCCGTTTCGCTCAAAGTTTTTTTAGCTCTCTCAGGTTTACACTCTTTACTTGCAGTCGCTGCGCTCGCGCTCTCAAAAAATCGCATCAAGCGCGCCTTGAGGTCTTGTCCCTCTGTGTGCGATCAGACTACAACAGGAAACGGTTTGAGCGGTAGCGGCCAACAGTTTTTGAACACAGGTCAGTACCGCCTGCTTAAGCCGGGCGGGTCATCAACACTGAGCACCCGCCCGAGACCTTAGGCGGTACTGACGTTGATGCTGGCATAAAAGGGGCGCGAAAGATTTTTGCCACAAACGTCAAGGGCGCGGTGTTTACATTTCTGGGAGCAGGAAAATTATTGACTTGCGGGCCGGATGCCTTAACCATAAGGCTACAGGCGCGCGAGTCTAAGCGTTATCGGAGCGCTCCGGGCCAAGAGCGTCGGCTCTCGCACATCGAACTAAATCTTTCAGCCTTAAAGGTGATTCCCATGACGAAAAGATTAGTCCTCGTCCTTGTCGCATCCCTTTCCTTTGGACTCTGGTTCGCTCTCTCAACGGCAGAAGGGAAACGCGCGGCGAGGATGGAAGCGGCCGTAAACGTCTCGCCGCAGAATAATGCCGACGCTTCAAACGATCTCAACGAACAGATCAGGCTGCTTGAATCCGCAGACCCGGCCCTACGCGCACAGGCCGCGTGCAAGCTAGGCGCTATGGGCGAGCGCGCAGTCCCTGCCATTCCGGCCCTGATCAAATTGCTCAGCGACGATACGCCCGGGCAGAGATATTATTGCGAAGAGAAAGGTAACTGGCGAGCCCCACACAAAGACCTTGATAAAAGCTCTCCGGGCGAGCAGGCGGCCGCTGCTCTGGTAATGATCGGCGAGGCTTCTGTCGGGCCGTTAGTCGCGGTCGCGAAATCAGACGACTGGCGCGTTCGCGCCAACGCGACATGGGCGCTGGGAATTCTCAAAGACCCGCGCGCTTTAGAGACAGTGCTTGACGCCGTTCGAGATCAGGATTGGCGCGTGCGTGCAAAGGCCGCTTGGGCGCTCGCATTCAAGCGGGATAAGCGCGTCTCGAATACCCTCGTCGGGATGCTCAAAGACAGTGCCTCGCAGGTGCGCAGACAGGCGGCATGGGCTCTCGCCCTGAAAGGCGATGCGTACTCTATAGAGCCTTTGATCGTCGCTCTCAGAGACGAGGATGCGAACGTTCGTCATCAGGCGGCGTGGGCGCTCGGCCTCAAAGGTGATTACCGCGCGGTCGAGCCTTTGATCGCCGCGCTTCAGGATCAAAGCAAGTTTGTGCGCAGCCAGGCCGCCTGGGCTCTGGGACTGAAGGGTAACAGCACGGCGGTCCTGCCGCTGATCGCCGCTTTGAAAGACGAGTGGGCGCGCGTTCGACAG
Organism: Pyrinomonadaceae bacterium; assembly: GCA_035537255.1. Classification (GTDB taxonomy): domain Bacteria; phylum Acidobacteriota; class Blastocatellia; order Pyrinomonadales; family Pyrinomonadaceae; genus DASQYE01. Next base: position 34,814 of record DATLMN010000091.1, read on the forward strand.
CAATCGGCATGGGCGCTCGGCCTCAAGGGAGACAGCCGCGCGGTCGAAGCCTTAAACGCCGCGCTATCTGACAGTGAAGAGCCCGTGCGTAAAACCGCCGAGTGGGCCTTGCGACTGATTCGCATCAAAAGCGGCGACCGGCGTCAAGACGATCTACGCAAACTGGACGAAGACGATGATGTTGATATGGACATGGACATGGACGTGGATGTCAACGTCGAGGTTGATGTCAGCCGACACTGAAGGAGATTGATAAAATGAAAAGAGTAATAATGATGATCGCGCTCGCGCTTCTCTTGTGCGGCGGTCTGTTGGGTTCTTCGCTTTACACAGTTGAGACGCAGACGACGGCGCACGCTGCATCAAACGACGACCCGCAGCGAATAAATAGAGAGTTCAAGGCTTCGATGGGAGGGCGGCTTGAGTTCGACCTGGACACGGGCGGGCGCATAGATGTCATTGGCTGGGACAGGCAGCTTATCTCCGTCGAAGTCGTCAAGGGCGGAAGGGACGCCGCCGAATGCCGCATAGATTTTCAGGAGACGGGCGCGGGGCTGAGGATTACTTCCGAGTACGAGGGCAGCGGCCACAGCTATTCCACCAACATCTCTTTTGTGGTCAGAGTGCCGAGGCGTTTCGATCTCGAATTCGACTCGATGGGCGGCGGCATACACGTCTGCGGCATAGAGGGACGGATCAGCGGAAAGACTATGGGCGGCGGACTCGACCTCAATAATCTGGGAGGCACGATCAATCTGCTGACGATGGGCGGCGGCATCACTCTGACCAACTCTGAGATCGAAGGCAAGGTCGAGACGATGGGCGGCCGCGTGCTGATCGAAAATGTGCAAGGGGATGTTCGCGGCTCGACGATGGGCGGCGACGTGGTGCGCCGCAACACCGGCAATCGCATAGGTCGAACGCCCGAGTCGCAGTGTGAGCCTCGCCGCAGGGGAGATGGATAATCGTCTGCGGAGGGCGCGACTTGGCTGCAAGACGGCGGCAAGTCGTGTGCGAGAAATGTCAGGGGCGGGCAATGTTAGAAGCGGGGGCGGGTTTGTCGGCTCGATTGTCAGTGCGAGCCGACGAACCCGCGCCCGCCCCTGCCTTTATCTCTACGTTCCCATCATCAGAGGAGCGCTTTTGTTGCGATCCCTTGATGCTTAAAGCTTATTGCTTGTCAGGGAGTCCCATCTTGATGGCCTCTGCCATAGAGGTCTTGCGGGCGACCTGCTTTTCACTCGGATTGAGTAAGGCTGCGAGGGACTGCTTCTCTATGCCCGCATCGAAGGCCATGGCTCCGGCGACCTGGACGCCGTAGGGGAGATACGCATACATCGCCATCGAGTTGACGATGATCTCACCGTAAGACTGGTATCCCGCATTCAAAACTTGCAGCGCCACTCCGCCCGCGAGATTGTATCGCGCTCCCCCCTGAAGATACGCGTAAAGAGTCGTTGCGACTCCTGCGTACGAGGGGAGATTGGAGATAAACATGGGCGACGGCGCGCCCGGCCCCGTCAGTTGCAGTATGCCGTAGGTGTATACCGCGCCGCCACGATGCAAGGTAGTAACCGGCCCGAGGCTAAGCGACAGTAAGAAAGCATACACACCCCACGCCGGGGCGGTGAAATTAAGCTGGTAATTGACACTCAAAGAGCAGAAGGCGCTGCCTGTGCCGTAGTTTGCGCCGAGCTGCGCGACCATCCCGCCGACGGTCGGATAGTGTCTGACGGCATTCCAGAAGCCGGGACACGTCGCCGGGTTGTTAGCTCCGGGAAACCTGCTCCAATACCCGTTTAACGGGCGATTATCGGCAAAGGGTGGGCCGAGAAGAAGACTGGAGGCTAAAGCCACGTTCTCGCCCGACATCTTCGCGCTCGCTGCGCTTTTACCTGCGCTCTTTTTACCGCTGCTCTTTCTGGTTTTGGTTGGCATGTTGTTCTCCTTAAGTTTAGTGAGTGTGGTTTGAGGATTCGCCCTATCTTTACTGCGGTCTTGCTCGTCTATTTTCAGATCGAGGCAAGAGTGAAGGGCTGTAAACAGCTTAAGGTTGGACGCAGTTGTGTGAGATAAGGCCGCTATCGGTCAATGATGCCGACCGCAAGGTGGAACTGCACATCATGTGGGATATATTTAAGCTCATGTAGAGGCGCTAGAGACTACGCCGGTTTATTCCCGTCAGGCCAACGATCTTCCTTCATGCGTTAGAAGAGGTCATGCGCGCACAAAAAAGCAATGCTTATGCCAGTGAGGATGCGTGTCTGATCCATCCTCTTTTTAGCAGAAAAAGTGGCTTCGGTTTCCGGTGGATTGTTGAAGGTGTCTACAATAGATGACTGATTCAATCCCGTGTGTGTACTTCCGTTGATTCCGGCCTTCGCGTACCGCAATAGAACGGGGCTGCCAAAGTCCAGCCGGGTGAGCTTTCCAAACGCCGCCTGTCCCTCTAAAATGAACAATTTCCGGCCTGCTGAGCGTATAATACGCGCCTGTAGATTTTTGCCACAAAACGTGCGCCTGTGGTGTTTATGTTGTGAGAGCGGCGATAATGAGCGAACGAGCTAGAGCTTTGGCGAATTCAGTGCCAGATACAATTGAGAGGGCGGCGACAGCGCCGCTCAGCTTTGATGAGGCTTTTACGCTGCATCATCGCGCCGTCTTCCGCACCGCACGCGCCTTTGTACGCGACGCCGGGCTGGCCGAAGACGTGACGCAGGAGGTCTTTCTCAGGCTTTATCGCAATCTGGATCAGACGCCCGGCGAAGAGCTGCTGCGCGCCTGGCTACTGCGCGTGACGATGAACGTCGCGCGTAACACTTTGCGCGGACAGGGACGACAGACGGCACGCGAAGACGAGTACGCCAAAAGGGGCGAGCGCGACGGCTGGTTTACGGCAGCGCCGGAGGAAGATTACGAGCGCAGGGCAGAGATCGAGGAGGCACGCCGCGCGCTCGACAAGATCAAAGAGCCCATGCGCAGTTGCCTCCTTTTAAAACAGCAGGGGCTGTCCTATCGCGAGATCGCCGAGACGTTATCCTTAAACGAAGGAAACGTCGGAAGCCTGGTCGCGCGCGGCAGAAAAGAGTTTATGAGAGTGTACGGCAAGATCGGAGGAAGTAGATGAGAGAGTGCTTAGATGAAGGAATGTTACAGGCCTATTTCGACGGCGAACTCTCCTCTGAAATGATGGAGCGGGCGGCGACGCACATCGCGTCCTGCCAGCAGTGCAGCGCAGCCCAGGGCGAGATCGAGACCGAATCCGCCATGTTGACGGAAGCGTTCGCGCCGGAGCTTTCCTTGAGCGTGCCGACGGGCCGTTTGCGCCTGCGGCTTGACGCGGCGATTGCCGATTTAGAGGCGCAGCAAAGCAGCGCAGAGCAAAGGGGCTCGCGCCTGCGCAACTGGTTTAGTACGATAGCCGCGCCCTTCTCGTTTATGCCGCAGCACGCCGTCGGCTTCGCGAGCCTGATCGCCGTCGCAGCGCTCGGCTTGCTGCTCGCCTTCGTCATCATGCGGCCTCAACAGCCGACGACGCTGAACGTCGCAGAGAACGCGACACCGACTGGCCTTCCGTCAATCAAAAAGGTCGAACAGCAACCGGCGGTAGCAACCGCGACTGACAGCCCGAAAGAGGTAACTCAGGAGATTGTAAAAGCTTCAGCGAAGCGTGGACGCAGCGGCTCTGAAGGCGTGAGGACACGGCAACCGAATTCGGGCAAAGTGAAAGACGACTTTGTTCCTCAACCAACTGAGTCTGCGGCGATGGCGAGTCTGCTGCCCGGCGAGAGGAATTATCTGAAGGCCATCGCGTCGCTCGACACGGCCATCAAATCCGGCGGCGATAATGCTATGCGTCCAACTTTGCGCGCGGAGTACGAGCGCAATCTGCAAGTCGTGGACGAAGCCATCGCGCAGACGCGCGCCGTCGCACAGCGCAATCCCAATGATAAGGACGCGGCGGAGTTTCTGCTCTCCGCTTATCAGAGCAAGGTCGAGCTGATGAACACCGTGGCTGAACAGGCCCAGCTCTCTTCTGTCTACAGGTAAAAGTTAGAAGTAATCGGAAGTAATCAAGGATGAAGTTAAAATCTCTATTAATCACAATCTTGCTTGTCACGCTGCTCGGCTTTGTGAGTCAGACAAGCGCCGCCGGTCGGAACATAGAGGACGACGGCGAGAAAAAGGTCGAGCAGACGATTGCCGTCGAGCCGAATGTGATTGTTTCGCTCTGCATCGCGTCGGGCAGCATCACCGTGCATGGCTGGGAACGCAACGAAGTGCAGGTGCGCTCCGATGATGCCGAAGCGATAAATTTTCGTCGCGCCAGCACAACCACAACCGGCCCTGCCTCGCGTATAGAGGTGTTGATCTCTGATCCGGCAGACGGCCCGAACGGGCGCACAGATAGCTGCAATGCTTTCTCCGATGTCGAATTGAATGTGCCGCGCGGCGCGATTGTGCAGCTTCAAACGCGCGACGGCGATGTCACCGTCTCGGACGTGACGGAAGCGCGCGTCGAAACGCAAAACGGTGATATTGATCTGCAACGCATTTCAAGACTGGTCGAGGCCAGATGTTTGAGCGGCGACATCTCTCTTTCTGATTCCAGCGGGCGCGTCCAGTTGGGCTCTGTGAGCGGTTCGGTCGAGGCCACGAATGTGCGCTCGCTGACCGCTGGCGATGATTTCGATGCCGGGACTGTCAGCGGCGATGTGATGCTTGAATCCGTCGGCCATGTGCAGGTTCATGCCAAATCCGTGAGCGGGAGCGTGAATATGAATGGGCCGCTGGCGCACGGCGGGCGCTATGACTTTAAAACGATGTCGGGCAATGTGACGCTTAGCCTGCCCGCAGATTCTTCGTTCAAGGTCAACGCGAAGGTCGCGCACGGCGGAGACATTATCTCGGATTTCGCCATCACCCCGACGGCGGATACGACGCAATCCAGGAAAGACGGTGTGGCCGTCACGTCCAGCGCCACGACCGTTACCAGCACGACTACGTCTTCGAGCAACTCTAGTTCGACGAGCGTCTCGACCGCGCCGACACCGCCGACGGCTCCTACTCCGTCGCCTGCTCCGCGCCCCGCGCCCGCTCCAAGGGTTTCCGTCGTGCTCGCCCCGTCGCCCATGGCAGACCCGCATGGAGTGGAACGCCTCAACGGTATCTTCGGCACGGGCGATGCCACGCTCAATCTGGCTTCGTTTAGCGGCACGGTGCATCTGCGCCGCCGCTAGTCTCAACCCCAGCAGTAATTTCCAGCGTACGCCGAAAATTTCTTGCCACAAAACATTTCCTCGCGGTGTTTTCATGTCAGAGCGATGGGAAAGGTAAGCCAGGCCGGGGATGCTTAAAAACCCCATCGCTTTTGACAGGGTTTGAATCGAATAACTCAAAGACAGAAGAATTTGAAAGCGTATGCGCGAGACGGCGCGTGTTGGGGTATTAAAGTCATGGGAAACATAAGACACAAATGGATGGTGCTGGTGGTGGTTGTGGTCACAACTTTTGCGACCGCCCAGGAAGCCGTCAAGCAGTACGACGGTCTCCGCGAACAGGCGAATGAGTGGGCGACTTCCAGACTGCTGGCCAGCCTCCTGAATACTTCCGCACCCGGCGAAGAATTGATCGAAACGCAGACCGTCTCATCCTCCTCCACTATTTGCACCGCCGAAGAGATTAGAGACGAGCAGCCCGCGCGTCAGCAGTCCGCGACCCTTGCGACCTATCACTTGATCGAGACTAAAAGCGCCGGTGCTCCACAACTGGACGAAGCGACCGACATCGCCGTCAACGAAACTCCGGCCACGTTTGATACGCAGCACTTTGAGTTGAGCGAAGCCGACAGGGAATCCTTTGAGCGCCTCGATGAGGTCGCGCTCCTGACAGATAAGAATCAGTTTGCGCAGCTTGAGGCGCTCACACAGCCGGAAGAGGCGAAAGAGCCTGTGGGCGCGCCGGACGCGGACGACACTGAGGATGATTCGATTGTTCATACGCAGGAGACGTTGCACTTTATCAATCGCGTCATCACGGAAACGCCCGCGCGCATCAGCGAGACGGACATCCTGGCGATTCGTGCGCGTGCCGCCGCCGACGCGCGAGCGCACCAGAGAGCCGCCAGGAGAGCCATCAGAGTTTTACAGGAGAGGACGGAGCGGCCCGTCAAGTTTGAATTTAAGCTCATCAAAAAGAGTGATCAGACGAGCGGAACAGCGACGCCGCTGCGCGCCGCAAACAGTGGCAGCCCTGTGGACGCCGCAGCGAAAGATGCGGAGTGCGGTCTGCCCGCGCACCTTGCCCTTCAGGACATCGCCGCAGCGAGCCAGCAGAGCGCTTCTGATGGCGAGTAGTCGAAACTTAAGACGACCAAACGAAATTGTGAGGATGATAATGAAAAACAGATTAATGATCGCAGCTTACAGCCTCTTGATCGGAGTCTTGATGAGCGTCTCTTATACTTCGAGCGCACAGGCTCAAGGACGCGGCCAGCAGGACTTGCCCTTCAAAGAAGAGATTCGACGCAGTTTTCAACTTTCGCCCGGCGCGAACATCTCCATCAAGACCATCAGCGGCCCTGTTGATATAAAGACCGGCGGCGGTAATTCGACAGAGGTCTATATCGTTCGATCCGCAGAGACGCAGCGTGAGCTGGACTGCTATCGCACCGTCGTCGAACAGACCAGCTCTGGGCTCTCGATTAGTCACGAGCAGGATTGCCGCAACGTGCGCTCGCACCAGCGCGTCGAGCTGAGAGTACCGCACGACGTGAATCTGCGTTTGGAAAGCATCAGCGGCGACGTTCACATAGGCGACATCGGCGGCGAGATCAATCTGAGCAGCATCAGCGGCGGTGTCTGGATAGACCAGAGCAGCAGTGACGTAAGGCTAAACAGCATCAGCGGCCAGGTCAACCTCAACATCGCGCGGCTTGATCGCGGCATACGTATGAACAGCATCAGCGGTCGCGTTAACTTGCGCTTCGGTGCGGGCGTCAACGCTGATGTCAACGTCAGCAGTATCTCGGGACACGTCTTAAGCGATATTCCGGGCGTGACGGTGGAAAAGGTCGGCGACTCGAACTACCGCGCGCAAGTCGGAAGAGGCGGCCCTGAAATCTCCATCTCCAGCGTCAGCGGGCGAATCACACTTCAATAAGTAGAGAGTGCACGTGCGGCTTATCGGAAAGTGCGCCGCAAACGAATTTAGCCGGGAAGAGAAAGCGCTTTTGTCATGTTAACCAAAGAAAGCAGGATGACTGGAATGAAAAGATTATTGTTAAGTCTGGTCGCGGGGATCGCCGTCCTGGCGATGCTGGCTACGGGCGCGCGCACGCAGACAGAGGAAAGATTGCGCGAAGAGTTTCACCAGACTTATCCTTTGGCCGCAGACGGTCGTGTGAATCTGGAAAACATCAACGGCTCTGTGCGCATCATTGCCTGGGATCGCAACGAGGTTAAAGTCGATGCAGTCAAAACGGCCTACACGCGCGAGCGCTTGCAGGAAGCCAAGATAGAAATCTCTGCCAACACCAACAGCATCTACATCAAGACGGATTACCCGGACTTTAACCAGACCTTCACGGATGATCGTTACGGCCGCAGGGACAACCCCGCGTCGGTCGAATATACGCTGACAGTCCCCAGGAGCGCGCGTATTGATTCCATCGAGCTGATCAACGGCGGGCTTGAGATAAGCGGACTCACGGGCGATGTCAAGGCTTCTTTAATCAACGGTCGCTTGACGGCGCGCGGGCTCACGGGTGAAGCGAAGCTCTCGACCATTAACGGTCGTCTGGATGCGACCTTTGATCGCCTGGATGCGGCGAAGCCCATCACGCTCAACTCCGTTAACGGCGGCGTCAGTCTGACGCTCCCCTCGGATTCGAACGCTGAATTAAAGGCCGACACGGTACACGGCGGAATCAGCAACGACTTCGGTCTGCCTGTGCGCAAGGGCAAGTACGTTGGACGCAATCTGGCAGGAAGGCTCGGACAGGGAGGCCCGCGCATTAGGCTCAGCAACGTCAACGGCTCAATCAATATCAATCATGCGGCGGACGGTCGACCCTTGAGCCCCGCGACCAATCTTCTGCCGGAAAAGAGCGAAGACGACGAGGACGAGGCGGAGATTGATCGTGAGAGAGAAGAAGCAAGACGCGAGGCGCGCGAAGCGCAGCGCGAAGTCCAGCGCGCGCAGATTGAAATCCAACGCGAAACGGCGCGCGCCGCTCGCGAAGCCCTCAGAGAGCGCGAGGCTCTGACCAGAGAGACGCAGCGGGAAGCACAACGCGCCGTGCGTGAATCTCAGCGCGAAGCACGGCGCGCTCAAATCGAAGCGGAGCGCGCTACGCGTGAAGTGCAACGCACCAACGGCGTCACCATCACCAGCAACAACCGCCTGACGGTCGTCAGCCAGGAGACCAAGACTTTTGCCGTGAGCGGCGCGGCGCGCGTCACGCTGCAAACTTTCGATGGACCCATAGTGGTGCGCGCCTGGGATAAGCCCGAAGTGACGATCAATGCCACGAAGCGCGCGAGCGACGAGCAGCAGAAGCAGGGCATAAACCTGAGCATGGAACAGACGGGCTCTAACATCTCAGTCGTCGCCAAATTCGATAGAGCTTATGCCCAGCGCCTTTCGCCGGAAACCTACAACATCAACGCCAACGTCAGTCTTGAAGTTTACGTGCCGCGCAGCACGACTTTGCGCGCCGTCTCAGGCGACGGTCGCATTATCATAGAGGGCATCAACGGCGATCTGGATTTGCGCACGGGTGATGGCCCAATCGAGGTGCAGAATGGTCGCGGACACCTGAATGCCACGACGGGCGACGGCCGCATACGCATCGCGGGCTATGACGGTCAGGTGGAGACACGCACGGGCGACGGCAGCATCACCTTGTCAGGACGTTTCGATCAACTCTCTGCGCGCACGGGCGACGGCTCAATCGCGCTCTCGCTTCCCGCCGGAGCTAATGCCACGATTGAAACGGATGCGGAAGCAGTTATCAATGACATCGGAGCAGTCGAGGAAGAGACATCTTCGCGGCGTCTCAGGCGCTGGCGCGTCGGCGGCGGCGGTACAGTCCTCAGACTACACACGGGCGATGGCCGCATTGTTCTGCGCAACTCTAATGAGTAGCCAAAGCCCCCACGCTTGGTTACCAGTTTGATAACACCTGACCTGCTTCGCACGTCTTTAAAAGTCAAAGAGAAGTTTTTTGACAAACCTCTTTTTATTCGGGCACACAAATTTTTTTTACATGCCCTGAATACGACTACCAGACATTTTTACAATAAAACTGAAACAGACTGACGCCGGCACTCGTTTAAGCAGGGAATTGAACGGCCCAGCCACGTCGCACGTTGTCAAAAAGAGCGCACACAGTCATTACATCAATCGGTCATAGGGGAGTTAGGCAAGTATGGAAAAGGGATTTCCAAATAAGGTCTGTGCTGTGAGCTTTGGGACAGCGGGCAAGTCGCTCGGACAGTCATTATCTTCGATGGATAAAAGATCATTCTTTCTTCGCACGCGACTGGCGCGACGGCGCGTCCTTTATACTTTTCTTTTGCTTACCTCGTTGATCTCTCTGGCAAGCGCGAACGTTTACGCACAGAACACGGATGTCAGCCGCAGCGCAGGCCAGCCTCGTCAAAACTTTGCTGCTAAAAGTACGGCGCGCACAGCACAGCCTCCGATTAAACGTTTGATGGGACTGCGCAGCGGCCTCGTCAGCGAAGGCTCGCGCATCACTATCTCTTCGGATCAACCGCTCAACGATTATTCGGCTTATCGCAGCAATGAGCGTTTCTACGTCGTTATCCCGAACGCCACGGCTGAGAAACTGCAAACTAACGTGAGCGGGCCAGGCTTTACGGACGCGCAGGTTGAGCAGCGCGGAGATGAGACGCTCCTCTCGTTCCGTTTAGAGACGGGCGCGACCGCTAACGTGACGCAAAAGTTTAACCGTCTGGACATCACTTTTATCGTGCCGGGCGAGGCGCATAGCAGTGTGGCTGGCAGCGTCGTCGCTGCCGTGCAACCGACGCCAGCGCCTTTAAGCGGTGCGACGGACGCAACCGCCACCCCCGGAAGCCAACCCGTCAGCACAGCACCGGCACAACCTTCCGTCGAAACAGTTCCGACTACTAATCCCGCTCCCTCGACCGCCAACACATCTTCTGTTACTGAAGTGACGAAGCTTCCGCTGGGCCACGCGGCGCTCGCGCTGCCGCCGGAAAAGGCTAACCCGCTCGTCGTCCCGCGTTTCGAGAAGCCGCCGGTCATAGACGGAAATCTGAACGACGAAGTCTGGAAGCAGGCAGCCGTCCTCAAAGACTTTTATCAAGTTCAGCCCGGCTACAATATTGCTCCGTCAAAACCGACCGTTGTTTACATCGGCTACGACTCGCGATTTCTCTACGTCGCTTATTACGCCTACGACGAGCGGGATAAAGTGCGCGCCACTGTCGCCAAACGCGATGCCATCTTCGACGATGATTACGTGGGACTGTTCTTCGATACTTTTAACGATAAGCGTAAAGCTTATGAGATGAACTTTAATCCGCTGGGCGTGCAGGCCGACGGGATTATGACGGACAGTCAGGGCGAGGATTTCAGCGTCGACATCGTCGTCGAATCCAAGGGACAGGTCGTCGACAACGGCTACATCGTAGAGGTCGCGATTCCGTTCAAGTCGCTCCGCTACGAAGCGGGCAAGGACAAGCTCTGGGGCGTACACTTTTATCGTCGCATCAAGCGTTTTAATAACGAGCTGGATATGTGGATACCGCTCTCGCGCGATATTTCCAGTTGGTTGGCTCAGGCCGGACACATCACAGGACTCGAAGGGCTCTCGACGGAGCGCACGCTTGAGGTCATCCCCAGCCTCACTCTCTCAGAGACGGGCAAGCGCAAAGGCACAATCCCTTCCTCAATCCTCGAAGCCAACAGAGGGATGGTCGATCCCGGTCGTTTAGTCAACGAGCCTGTCAAGTTCGATCCCGGCGTCACTGTGAAATATGGAATCACGCCGACCGTGACGCTGGACTTCGCGCTTAATCCTGACTTCGCGCAGGTCGAGGCAGATCAAACCGTCGTCACGGCGAACCAACGCTTTCCGATCTTCTTTGAAGAGAAGCGCCCTTTCTTTTTGGAAGGCATAGACATCTTTCGCACGCAGATTCTGGCTGTGCATACGCGCGCCATCGTCGACCCGGATGTCGCCGCCAAGCTGACTGGTAAACTGGGACGCAACAGCTTCGGACTGCTTTTAGCGTCGGACAACGCTCCCGGCAACATCGGCGAAGATGATCGCGATGAGCTGCGCGCCTGTCTGGAGAGAAGAAGCTTTGACCCGACGCTTCAGTGTGACTTTGACAACATCGTTGACAAAAACGCTTACATCGGCGTGCTCAGGTTAAAGCGCGATGTCGGCAAAGAAAACAGTATCGGCTTTCTGGCGACCACTTATAATTTTATCGAGAAGCACAACCAACTGGCGGGCTTTGATGGCCGCTTTAAGCTGGACAAGGTTACGACCTTTGACTTTCAGGTGCTGGGCTCGACCTCTCGCTTCCCATTTTATAATCCTGAGATAGACGCAAATGAGTACCGCACGGGCAACGGCTTTATCTACGCCTATGCGTTGAATAATGACGGCAGGCATTTCGGCTACAACTATAATGCCGTGGGCCGCACGATAGATTATCGCTCGGACGTGGGCTTTAACCGTCGCACCAATACGAACCTGCACGATCTGTTTGTGCGCTACAACTCCGAGCCCGATCCGAAAGCGCGGCTGGTCTCGTGGCGCTTTTATAATGATCTCAATACGAACTTTGATTTTCAGGGACGGATGCAGCGTTGGAATAATGAGACGCAAATCCGTTTCAACTTTCCGCTGCAAAGCTACATCGCGTTCGCCACGCAGTTCGGCTATGAGCGCGTCTTTGAATTCGAGTTTGGGCCAAGACGCAGAGTGGGCCAGGCGGGGCAGTTCGCGGGCGATGATTCCGAGCGTAATGCCTACAGGAAGGGCTTCTACGTCTACGGCGGAACAACGCCGAG
>DATLMN010000092.1:0-12077 GCA_035537255.1 Pyrinomonadaceae bacterium
CGCCAATCCAAAATCCAAAATCTAAAATCCAAAATCGTTAATATCGCTTGATCATACGTACGACCGTGCCGCCCTCATCATGGCGTAACCACTGCACCTCGTCCATAAACGTGTTCATGAAAAGAATCCCGCGCCCCGAAGTCTTCAGCAGGTTTTGCGCCTCGGTCGGGTCGGGCACGCTTCCGGGATCAAAGCCCGCGCCGTGATCGCGCACAGTGATCTCTAAAGTATTCGCCGCGTTTTCGAGCCTGACCTCGACAGGCTTCTCCAACTGCTGTTTGTTGCCGTGCAGCACGGCATTGGTCACGGCCTCGCGCACGGCCATGTCCACTCCGAAGGCAATCTCTTCGCCGAGCCCCAGTTGAGAGACGTATCTTGCGGCGGCTTCCGCCGCCTCGGCGACTGCCTCAATACGACTCGGCAAAATGAGTTCAGTCGTCTGTTCGGTCACAATTACAGACATAACCTTTCCAAGAGCCGTCCGGCGGGGCGTGGCTACTTACACAGACTTCGGAAAGCTTACCGGAAGAATTCAGGGTGTAACACGCAGCCTAGCCGTGTGTCAAGAAGGTGAACAGCCAATTTTTTTCGAGATGCCCGGCGAATTCAAGCAGGGATAATCCCTGAAGCAACGGGCGGGCAGACCAGCTTGTTGACCTGCCCGCCCTACCGGCGCGTGGGGTGAGAACGGGATTACTTCCCTGAAGAGCGGAAGATTTCAGGAAAGTTCTTTAATAATATCTTTCACGACGACGGCCTTATTCGTGTGACGCGGCTAAACCTTGCCGGGCCACACATCCGGCGAGCCTGGTGATTAAGAACGCCCTCTATTAGCTAATGTCCGAATACGCCGTTTCATTTCATGTGCCGCTGCAAAAAGTTTGAGAGTGCGCGCGGTATCTGAGTGATGCACACTTTTTCGTCTTGCTCCTGTAAGATGAGCTTATGCGGATTAAGCCTGCAAAACGGGTGCGCGGACAGTTGCGTCTGCCCGGCGATAAATCCATCTCGCACAGGGCTGCGATCATCGCCGCGCTGGCTCATGGCCGCTCGACGCTCCAAAATTATTCGACCAGTGAAGACTGCGCGCGCACCCTTGCCTGCCTGCGCGCACTCGGCGTGAAGGTCGAACAGGCGGGCTCTGTCGTGCAGGTCGAGGGCGTTGGCCTTGACGGTTTCGTCGCGCCGCGTGCGGAACTGGATTGCGGCAATAGCGGCACGACGATGCGGTTGCTGGCGGGTGTTTTGGCCGGGCAGGAGTTCGCTTCGACGCTCTCTGGCGACGATTCTCTGCGCGCGCGCCCGATGCGCAGAGTGATCGAGCCTTTGGAGCTGATGGGCGCGCAAGTTTCATCCGAAGGGGGTCGCGCTCCCTTACACATCGAGGGTCGCAGACCGCTTCGGCCCATCACATACGCGATGCCCGTCCCGAGCGCACAGGTCAAATCCTGTATTATGCTGGCCGGTCTCAAGGCAGCGGGGCGCACAAGCGTCATCGAAAGTGGCGGACGCACGCGCGATCACACGGAGCGCATGCTCAAGTGGTTCGGCGTTCCCCTTGAGACGCGCCGCGAGCAGAACAGCGGCGCTGATGCCACGGCTGAAGTGTTAACAATCGAAGGCCCTGCGAGTTTCGCTGCGCGCGATCTGGAAATACCGGGCGATATTTCTTCGGCAACCTTTTTTATCGCCGCCGCAGCCCTTCTGCCCGGCTCTGTCCTGGAATTGAAGGACATCGGCCTCAACCGGACGCGCAGTCAGGTGCTGAGCACTCTCCGAGAGCTTCGGGTGGATGTCAAAGTCTCGGAGGAGCGCGAGCGCTGCAACGAGCAGGTCGGAACGATTCACGTTTGCGGCAAGGCGGCAGGGCTTGCGCCCGTTGAGGGCACTCGTGCGAATATTCTTCGTGGCTCGCTGATCCCACAGTTGATTGACGAGCTGCCGATGCTGGCCGTACTTGGAACACAAGTCCCCGGAGGCTTGACCATACGCGATGCCGCAGAGTTGCGTCTGAAAGAGAGCGACCGCATCGCGGCAGTCGTCAAAAACCTTCGCGCGATGGGCGCTCAAGTTGAAGAGTACGAGGACGGCTTGACGGTCGGTGGGCCAACACGGCTCAGGGGCGCAAAGCTCGATGCGTTTGGAGATCACCGCATCGCAATGGCCTTTACCATCGCCGCGCTGATCGCCGAAGGCGAGACGCAAATCGCGGGCGCAGAAGCATGCGTCGGCGTCTCGTTCCCGGAGTTTTACGCGATGCTCGAATCGGTGGTTGAGCGATGAGCGAAGGGGAGCGCATACTCATCACGGGTTTTATGGCGGCGGGCAAAACCACTGTCGCGGCGGCGCTGACCCAGCGGCTTGATTGCCGCATGCTAGACCTTGACCAATTTATCGTCGAGCGCGAAGGCCGCAGCATTGCCAAGATCATCGACGAAGATGGCGAAGCGCGATTTCGTGAGATAGAAGAGCGTGCGCTCTTTGAAGCGTTGGAGAACGACGCGGCGCGCATCATCGCGCTCGGCGGCGGCACGTGGATGAGCGAGAGCAACCGCGCGGCTATAGCCAGGCACAACGCTCTGACCGTCTGGCTCGATGCCCCTTTCGAGTTATGCTGGAAAAGAATTACAAGTGGAGAGCAGACGCGACCGCTCGCCCGTGATGAAGAGATTACACAGCGGCTTTATCAGGAACGGCGCGCGATTTATTCGCTTGCGGCGATACATATACGAGTCAATGCGGCGGACGATTCGGATAAGATCATGACTGAAATACTCAGCGCATTGCAACGACGAACGACAAAAGGAAGACCAAACAGACTTTCATAAGGATACATCAGATGGCTAAAGAACAAGCGGACGCGAAAGCGCTCAAAGTAGCGAAGACGCTGAAGAACGCGGATAACTGGAAACACCTCGCGCGCTGGAACGGCGAGGGCTATTACGAATTGAAGACGGAGGACATCGGCGACGTGCCGGTGCGTCTCTTCCTGACGCCGACGCTCCTGAGCGATGCGGAAGATATTCTCTATCGACAGATCGTCAACGCGACGCGCTTTCCGGGCGTGCGTATGGTCGTCATCACCCCCGACACGCATTACGGCTACGGCGTGCCAGTCGGGTGCGTGCTGATTACGGATGTTGAGAGCGGCGCGGTCGCGATGGGCCCGGTGGGCTACGATATTGGTTGTTTTACGGCTGACACTCTCATCCCTACAGTTGACGGTCACCCTTATCAGATAGGTGAATTAGCGCAGTCTGGCGAAGAGATATTTGTTTATGCCCTATCAGCGGAGCAAAAGGTTGTCGTAGCCAAAGCGACGGCGAAAAAGACTCGAACGGATGCTCCTTTGGTCAAGGTCATCTTGGATAATGGAAGAGAGATTCTCTGCACGCCGGATCACGAATTTATGCTTCGGGACGGGACTTACCGCCAGGCGAAGGACTTAACGCCGCAAACTTCGTTGATGCCTTTCGATATGCGTATAGACAAAGATGGCTACACGCTGGTCAGGCATCCCGCCACAGGGACAAATCAAAGAGTGCATTGGGTAATGGCTCGCGACGGATTGCTCGGCGACATTCCTTCATTTAAAGACCAGAGAACTATCATTCATCACAAGAACTTTAGACCTAGTGATAATCGCCCAGACAATCTCCAATTCATGGGTGATAGAGATCACATGAGCTATCACCATTCGATAGTTGAGAGAAATACTTACTTTCAATCCAAGGAATTTGAGGCGAAACGCATACAAGCTATTGCACAGAAAGCTCTAACGAAAGAGGGGCATGTGTTTTATGCTGAGCGCGGGACGAAGAACATCCTCACATACATGGCAAAGAATCCAGATCACTTCAAGAAAGCAGTGGCCGGGAATGGAGAGCGAGGCAAGAAATACTTGCAGGCGTATAATGTCAGCCCTGAAGGACGGAAAAAATCCTCCGAAGTTGCTCACCGGCTACATACTTGTGAGAGATGCGGAGAAGTCTTAGTCGGTGGGTTTGGTATTCATAATCATCGGCGCTGGAAACACGGCTACAATCACAAGGTTGTTTCGGTAGAGCTGCTGGATCAAGTTGCAGACGTTTACTGCCTAACTGTTCCTAAATACGGAAACTTTGCGCTCGATGCCGGTGTGTTTGTGCATAACTGCGGGATGATGTCTGCTCGTTCGGAAGTCTCGTTTGAGGAGGCGACGCCGGAGAAGAAGATGGAGTTCAATCACGCCGTGATGGAGCGGGTCGCGATGGGCGCGGGCGGAAAGAGCCACCGTTTAGGCAGCGTCACCAAACAGGAGTTTAATAATCTGGTGCGCGGCGGCGCGGAATACTACGTTGAGAAGTACGGGGCGACGTTTGATCGCAGCCGGGCGGAGCGCCATCGCATTCCTGTTGACGACGATTGGCAGATTCCGTGGGGAGGTAAGGGCAAACCCGAACGCGGGCTGGATCAACTGGGCAGCCTCGGCGGTGGCAATCACTTTATAGAACTGCAACGCGCTGAAAGTTCGGGCACGCTTTTTCTACAGGTGCATACGGGAAGCCGTGGGTTCGGTCACGGGCTGGCGACGAACTATTTCGAGTTGGCGAGAGAGGAACGCCCAGACGCCATCACGGATATTGACCTCGGCTATTTTACGCCGGACTCGCGCCATTACAGCGATTACCTGAACGCGGTCGCGGCGGGCGGCAACTATGCGATCCTTAACCGCCTGATTATTTTTGAGCAGGTCGCAGAAGCTTTCCGCAAGGTCTTTGGCGCAGACCTGGAGCTGATCTACGAGATCAGTCACAACCTTGTACAGCGCGAGTGGCATCCGGATTTTGGCGAGGTCTGGGTTCACCGCAAGGGCGCGACGCGCGCTTTCCCCGCAGGGCATCCGGCCTTGAAGGGTACGTTCTGGGAAACGACGGGCCATCCGGTCTTGATACCCGGAAGCAACAAGGATTGGAGCTACATCCTGCGTCCTCTGGCGGGCGCAGAGCGCAGCGGTTTCTCCGTCAATCACGGCGCGGGACGCCGCCTCTCGCGCGGCGAAGCGACGCGCACGCTCTCGCAGCGCCAGATCGACGACGAGTATGCCGCCGCAGGCATCCTTGTGAACATCAACGGTCGTGTGCCGCTGGACGAAGCCGCGCCCGCCTATAAATCTTCCGAAGAGGTCGTGCGCGCAGTCCTGGAAGCCGGTCTGGCAGAGATCGAGCACAAGCTCTGGCCGCTCGCTTCGCTCAAAGGCACAGAGGAAAGAAAAGGAAAGCGCCGGAAGCGTCCGGGCGGAAAGAAATCAAGCAAACATTTTTAAGGCAGTGATAAGTGACAAGTGGCGAGTGATGAGTTAAAAGACAAGTTCTTGCCTGCCACTCGTCACTGCTTTTTGAGCAGTTTCAAAAGCGCAACCTCTTCAAGCTCGTATTCGGGCTGGATGCGCTTGATGGATCGCTCGACACGGCGGCGGAATTCTTCCAGCGTGATGCCCTTCTGATAACCTTCAAAGATCGTCGGGTGTATATAGCAGGTGCGGCACACGGTCGGCGTATTGCCTAAACGCTCGGCCACGCGTTTGACGGCACGCATGAGATTACGCTTCGTCTCACGCTCGTCCTCTGTTTTACCTATCTCTGCCAGCTCGACGGCGGCATGCAGCGTCCCGCCCCACGTGCGAAAGTCTTTGGCGGAAAACTCCTGCGAGGTCGCAGCCTTGATGTAGTCGTTGACATCGCGCGGTCGCACAGGATGCGCCTTCCCGTCTTCGCCTATGTAGTTGAAGAGCTTCGAGCCGCCGATGGCCTTGATGTCTGCCATCAGCGTCGCCAGCTCCGCGTCGACCACAATGCGGCGATGGCGTATGTGATGTTTGCCGACGAAGGTGAAAACTAAGCGGCCGCCCTTTTTGATTTCCAGATGGTGATTCCTGAGCGTAGTCACGCCGTAGGTGCGATAACGCCTGACGCTCTCCTCAGAGCCGATGCGAAAATAGAGATCGTTGATGAGGCGCACGACGACCGCCAGCACGCGCTCGCGCGAAAGATCGTCGCGCGCGATGTCTTCGTTGGTGCGGCGTCGCAGGTTGGGCAGATGCTCGCCGAAGCGTATGATCTTTTCGTACTTTTTTTGCTGCTGGCGCGCGGCATACTGCGCATGATAGAGGTACTGCACACGGCCTTTGGTGTCTATCCCGATGGCTTGCAGGCGGCTGCCCGCGCGCGGAGAGATACGCACGTTCGTCCACGCGGGCGGAATCACGAGCGAGCGTATGCGCTCAAGCTCCGTTTCGTTCGTGATCGCTCGCCCTTTCGCATCGGTATATGAAAAGCCGCGCCGCTTCGTGCCGACTCTTAGCCACCATCGTCTGCGTGCGCCACGCTCGACGCTACTGAGTGCGCCCGCTGTGTCCTGTGAAGGCTCTGCGTCGGGAATTACTGCGCTGGACATCTTTAGGAAAACCCTTCTACTACTGCGGCGGATGAATTTAACTCTTACTTAAGCGCCACATCTTGTGAAACTATTTCGCCTCTGACACCAGTTTGTATCAGGAGAGCCTGTGAGGAGAGCGCTGGCGGGCAAGTAAAGGTTATATCGCGCGGCCACGTTTTATCAACTTGAAAAAAGATACTGACATAAGGTTGTTCGGCTTTCAGCGCGACGAGTCGAAATCCGTCCTGCCGTCGACGGAGACCGTCACGCGACGCACAGTAGAGAACTGCTTGAGCGTTCTCTCGACGGCCTGACGAAACTCCGCAGGGGAAAGATCACCGGCCCATCGCTTACCTCCGCGAGAAACAAAGTCCACGCGCGCCGTCCCTTTGTCGATCACGAGCGAACCTACTTTTAAGCCTGCTGAATCCAGGGCGCGCAGACGCCTGCGTTTTTCCGTGCCGGTCGGCCCGGCCAGAAGCGATTCCAGCGCGGGACGCGCGGGCGCAGACGCCGCCACATTG
This sequence comes from Pyrinomonadaceae bacterium, assembly GCA_035537255.1. Lineage (GTDB taxonomy): Bacteria > Acidobacteriota > Blastocatellia > Pyrinomonadales > Pyrinomonadaceae > DASQYE01. The sequence goes on from DATLMN010000092.1 coordinate 6,942, forward strand.
CGGACGACGAACTGTAGATTGAAAGGGTCACGCGGATGCGGATTACCGTCGCGCGGAAAATAGACACGCACCTGTCTCTGCCGCTCCGCTGCCTCGCGCTCCTGCGTGCTGCTGGCCCGAAGAGCTGGCATGGCGAAAGCAACGACAAGCAGCACTATGAGACAGCAAGCGATAAATCGTCCCTTTATCTTCATAAGCAATCCTCTGCGAAAAGGAACTGCACATAAAACGCGAGGAGAAATTCCTTGAACGAGGAGAAAATCCTTTGAACTCTTCTGAGAAAATCTTTTCAGCTCTCTTCGACCGTCGCTAGGTCTGCGTTGGCAGGGCCTTGTACGACCGTGCCCATCGCATCGAATCGAGAGCCGTGACATGGACAATCCCATGTCTTCTCCTTAGAGTTCCAGTCGACGATGCAACCCAAGTGCGTACAAACCGCAGAGCGCTCGTGAACTGCGCCGCTTTCATCTTTGTACACGGCCACCTTTGAAAGCCCGCGCCGCAGGACAGCGCCCTCGCCAGGCTTGATCTCTTTCGCGGAGTCCACATCGCCGGGCGTCACGTAATCCGTGTACTGCGCGGCGACATTCAAGTTCTCTTTGGCAAACTCGACTCCGGCCTTGAGTGTGATGCGTGACGGATCATAAATCGTGGCCCAATCGTTCTCGCGCCCGAGGATCAGGTCCGTCAGCAGTATTCCGGCAATCGTGCCGTGCGTCATCCCGTTGCCGGAATCGCCCGTCGCAATAAAGACGTTCTCTTCGTCCAAAGGATTTCTACCGATAAAGGCGAGCCCGTCGACGGGCTCCATGACTTGGCCCGACCAGCGAAACTCTATGCCTTCGATCATAGGAAAACGAGTTCTGGTCCAGCGCTCAAGCCAGGCGAAGCGCTTATTGGCGTCATCCTCTTGTCCCGTCTTATGATCTTCACCGCCGACGATCAGAATATCGTAGTCACCCGCTTTGACAGTTCCCTCTTCAGTCTCTATCGCTTTGAACGGCCCGCTTTGGAGTCTGACGTAATGATAAGGATCGGGCGTATCCCAAAAGAGCGCTTTGGTGATAGAGCCTTTGGGCACACGCGCGCCGATTACATAAGTGATGTACGGAGCTTGTTTGGTGTGTATGACGACGCGGTCATTGACGGGAGTATTGGTGGCGACGACCACGGCGCGCGCCGTGACTGTATGACCGCTTTCGGTCTCTATGCGTGCGCTTTCCTTTCCGCCCTCAATCTTGCTCGCGTGCGTGTGGGTGTAAATCTTTCCGCCGTCACGCCCTATAGAGAGCGCGAGTCCCGTCAGATATTTGACGGGATGAAACTGTGCCTGTCGCGGAAAACGTAAAGCGCGGCCGGTGTCGAAGTCTTTGATCGGCGCTCTGTCAACAAACTCAAGGTCTGTGAGCCCTGCGCGGTGCGCGGCCTCCAATTCGTCCTCAAGCTGCTTGATGGATTCATCCGGCGGCGTGAAGAGATAGCCGTCCAGACGCTCGAAATCGCAATCGATCTTCTCTTCCGCGACGATAGATTCTATGCGATCAACGGCCGCCGCGTGACTCTCTGCGGCAAGGCGCGCGCCACGTTCACCGTGCAGGCGCTCCAACTCGTAGTAGCGGTCATCGAGCGCGGTCACAAGGTGCGCAGTCGTGCGCTCTGTCATGCCGCCGGCGATTGGCCCATCGTCGAGCACGATGACGCGTTGGCCTTCGCGTGCCAGCAGGTAAGCAGTCGTCATTCCGCTGATGCCAGCGCCGACGATGCACACGTCGCACTGCGCGTCACGATCCAGCGCGGACTGCTCCGGAACTTCTGCGGTCGCCATCCAGACTGAAATAGTTTGCCCGGCAGAATCGCTGCTGCTCATAGTCTTAAAACCCCCGATTCGTTTTTTACGGTTCTAGTATTCGATGAACTCTATTTTAAGCTTTTTGATGAAGAAAGCAGAAGGCCGCACCTGAGAGCAGGACGGCCTTCTGCTAGTTTTGGAATCTGCGTACAGTCACGGGCGGGCGCACTTTAAGAAGCTTGTCCCTTATTTTCCTGACGGCGCAAGTCTTCGTCTACGGTCTGCTCGTCGCCTTCGGCTGTGCCGGGTGTCCTGCCGGGATCGCCCGTCTCATTCTCGTCGCCTTTCGAGGCGGCTGCGCTACGGCTCTTCGTCTGATCGTCGCGTTCTTCCTGGTTTGCCACTTCTTCACTCCTTTTATGTAGAACACAGAACTCAGGATTCAGGACTCAGAATGAAAGCGATCTTTCTTCTTCTGAGTCCTGTGTTCTGCATCCTGTATTCTAAGTTCTGACTTCTCGTCTACTTTCCCGCTCCGGCGCTGCGGCCAGAAGTTTGACCTTCATTGGTCGGCGTCGTCGCGCCCGTTTCCATCACCTGCTTGAAGCGGTTCAGGTCTTCTTCGATCTGTTGCTCGGGATTTTCGCCGAAGAGACGCGCGACGGCCGCGCCGAGCGCGCCGCCCGGAGGATCATAACGGAGCGTGACGCGCACCGTCGTGCCGCCGCCTACGCCGCTTTGTTCAAAGCGCACGCTTCCGGCGTTGTCCACGTCCGCGCCGTCCAGAGAGCGCCAGGCGATCAGCTCATTCTCTTTCTCGTTATAGACTTCGGCGTCCCATTCGACGGTCGTGCCAGCAGGCGCACGCGCGACCCAGTGCGAACGCCCTTCGGACGTGGTCGTCACAGATTCAAGATGGTTCATAAAGCGCGGCAGATTCTCGAACCTGCGCCAGAAGCGGAAAAGCTCTTCGGGCGATTTGTTGATCTTCACGCTCTTTTCGACCTTGATGCCGCGCGTCGCAGAGACGCTGACCACAGGGTTGTCCGTGCCCTTTGTCCCGGCCGTGTTGATGCCGAGCGCTTCGTACATGTTGCAGTGGCCGGTCGTGCCGCGATAAACGAGCGCGCCGCCCGGAGGATCGTATCTGAGCGTGACGCGAACGGTCGTGCCGCGGCCACCGGATGCCGGTTCAAAGCGCACGCTGCCGGCGTTGTCCACGTCCGCGCCGTCCAGCGAGCGCCACGCGATCAACTCGTTCTCTTTCTCGTTATAGACTTCGGCATCCCACTCGACGCTTGAGCCCGCTGGGGCTTTCGCCACCCAGTGCGAGCGTCCCCCGGCGGTCGTCGTCACCGATTCCAGATGGTTCATAAAGCGCGGCAGATTCTCGAACCTGCGCCAGAAGTTATAAAGCTCTTCGGGCGACTTGTTGATGGTAATGCTCTTTTCGACCTTGATGCCGCGATCTGCCGAAACGCTCACCACCGGATTCGTAGTGCTGGATGCGGCGGTGTTGATACCGGCGGCCTCATATACGTTGCAGTGACCTGTCGCGCCGCGATAGATAAGGCAGCTGCCGACGAGTGCCAGCGCAGCACCGCCGAGCGAGCCCCCGGATAAAAGACGCGAGACACCGTAGACGGCGAGCGCGCCGCCGCCGATGGCCGATGCCCAGCGCTCTGTCTCGCCCACATTCGTCCCGCTCGACTGTATGTTAGGCGTACCCTTACTATCCACGACGCCAGCTTGTTGTAATGCTTCCTGCATTGATTCCATGTCCTTGCCTCCTCACGTGGTTCTACCCGTTTTGCGAACACCTTCGCAGAAACTTTTGCTCATAACTGTCCGAAAACGTCTCGCAGTTGTGATATTCAAGAGGGTCACACTCAAATACTGTGCCCGGAAGAGGGAAGGGGGTTTTTGATCGGGTCAGGACGGAAGAAAGATTATTCGACGCGCGGGCAAAAAAGCAAGACGGAAGGCGGCAACGCGGAAGGATGAAGTGTAAGCTATCAAGCCGTTACAGCATCCCTTTCAGCCTTCATCCTTCTCTTTTACTGCGCTGCGACTTTGGGGACGGCTGTGCCGGCTGTCCCGTGTGCGGCCTCAGCCGGTACGTAATAGAGGATGCGGTTGCAATTATCGCAGATGATTACCTCATCGCCGCGCCGGACTTCGGCCATCACCTGCGGGCGAAGCGCCATAAAGCAGGCCGTGCAGGAGCCGTTGCGTGCTTCGGCGACGGCGATGCCATCGCGTATGCGTGCGCTGATGCGGTTATAGAGGGCGCTCATCTGCTTGGGCAGCGTGGCCAGCAATCGCTCGCGCTCGCTGCGCTGGACTGAAAGCTCTTCGGTCTGCGTGCGAGTCTGTTCCTCAAAAGCCTTGATACGCTCTTCCATCTCACCGCGCAGCTTAACGATCTCCGGCTCGCGCTCCTTGAGCACGGCCTCGGACTGTTCGATGGTCTCCATCTTTTCTAGAATCTGAGTTTCAAGCTGGGAGATGTGTTTGCGCGCGGCGTCGGCCTCGCGAATCGCGGCGGTGTACTCGTGCTCGTTCTGCGCGGACATCAAGTTGCGGTCGGCGCGCGCGGCGTTTGCCCTGGTCTCCTCGACCTCTGCTTCGAGGCGCGCCCGCTCCGCTCTGGCCTCATCGCGCTTTGTTTCCAGTGCGCGAATTTCAAAGGCGCGCTGATCGAACTCTTTTTCGATCTCAGCGCGCCTTTGTGGGATGGCTTCGATGTCGGCCTGTAGTCTGCGTATGCTTGTGTCTGTCTTCTGCAAAGCGATCAACTGCTCTAATTCCGCTTTCACTCTCTTGCTCTCCTCAAAAAGATCAAGTGTATTAAATATGAAATGGCTTATTCAAACTTTGATAATCACATATTCATCACCTTCATGCAAGTAACGGCAAGGCGTTGCGGGTCAGCCTGTAAAGCCGCGACGCCAGTGGCCGATATGGAAAAGCTCCCTCAAACGCTGTGGGCGCGAGGGAGCTTTTCACGTATCACTTATCGAAGCCGCGAAATCAATCCGCGCCGACCGCGCGGGCCGCGTTGACGCGCCCGCCCGATGAGACTTTCCCTGAGAGCGAGTCGAGCTTATCCACGGACTTGAGCAGACGCTCGCGCAACTGCTTCATCGAAAGATCGGGCTCAGCCGCGAGCACCAGCGCAGCAACCCCTGCCACTTCCGGCGTCGCCATGGATGTGCCGGAAGCTTCCCGGAAATCACCGTTAAGCCATGTGCTCAGGATCTCCGCGCCGGGTGCGGCGATGTGGACGCTCTTCGCGCCGTAATTCGAGAAGGAGGCTAACTGGTCGTGGCGGTTGAGCGCGGCGA
>DATLMN010000093.1:0-9189 GCA_035537255.1 Pyrinomonadaceae bacterium
CGTCGCCGCGGTCGAGGAGGGGCGCGCCATCTTCTCGAACATCAGGAAGTTTTTGCGCTACCTGCTCGCCTCGAACATGGGCGAGGTGATGACGATGTTCTTCGGCGTGCTGCTGGCGGACTTCATCGGCCTCAAGGCCCAAGGCGGCGGCGCTGTCGTGCTGCCCCTGCTGGCGACGCAGGTGCTGTGGGTAAACCTCGTGTCGGACGGCGCGCCCGCGCTTGCGCTCGGCGTTGACCCGGCCGACGAGGGCGTGATGCGAAGACGGCCGCGCCCGCGCGGTGAGGGGGTGATAACGCGCCAGATGTGGGCGGGCATCTTCTTCGTCGGCGTCGTGATGGCGGCGGGGACGCTACTCGTGCTCGACTGGAGCCTGCCCGGCGGACTTGTGGAAGGGTCTGGCGATCTGCGCTACGCGCAGACGATGGCCTTCACGACCGTCGTCTTCTTCTCGCTCTTCACGGTCTTCAACGCGCGCTCTGACGAGCGGAGCGCATTCGAGGGGCTGTTCTCGAACAAGTGGCTGTGGGGGGCCGTCCTGCTGTCGCTCCTGATGCAGGCGGCGGTAATTTACGTTCCCTTCTTGCAGCAGGCGTTTTCGACCGTAAGCCTGAGCGCGGGCGATTGGCTACGCTGCGCAGGCGTCGCGAGCTCCGTGCTGTGGCTACGCGAGCTGAGCAAGCTGGTCACGCGCGCGACCGGCCGCGAATAATTGCTCCGGGATTCGGGAATCAGGAGCCGGGGCCGGGGTGACGGTCTTACGTGTTCATAGGAAGTGGGTGAACAGATGAAGATCCTTATCGGCTACGACGGCTCGGAAGGCGCGGACTTGGTTATCGAAGGTTTGAGGCGCGCGGGATTGCCGGCGCAGGACGTGGAGGCGCTCGTCGTCACGGTCGCTGAGGTGTGGCTCCCTCCCCCACCGCGTGATGAGGTCATAGACGACACCTTCCTTTGCAGATTCCAGAGGGCGTCAAGCGGGCGCGCAAACAAGCCGCACGTCTGGTCGAACAAGCAGCGGCTCTGGCCGAGCGCGGGGCTGAGCGCGTGCGCCGCGTCTTCCCGCAGTGGACGGTCGGCCACGAGGCCCAGAGCGGCTCGCCCGCGTTCGAGCTGATGCGCCGCGCCGATGAGTGGCAGCCACAGCTCATCGTCGTCGGCTCGCACGGCCACACGGCTTTAGGGAGGTTCGTGCTGGGCAGCGTGTCGCAGAAGGTCCTGACGGAGGCGCGCACCTCAGTCCACGTCGCCTGGCGGGCGACGGGCTCCGGCGAATCAGCCGCCCACGTAGTGTTAGGCGTTGATGGCTCGCCGGGCGCGCGGGAAGCAGCGCGGGTGGTCGCCGCGAGGGGTTGGACGCCGGGCAGCGAGGTTCTCGTCGTCGTCGCTCAGGACTTGATGAAAGCCTTCCCGGCCTCTCTCCTCGACGTGCCGGACGAGGAGTCTGCGGACGGGATGCGCGGGCCCGGGCAGGCGCAGGCGGAACAGTTTGCGGCGGCTGCGTTGGAGGAACTGCGCGCCGGATTGGGTGACAGGGGCATCACCGTGTCGTCGGTGGTTGACGACGGTCCTCCGAAGCAGGTGCTCGTCCGGCTCGCCGAGGAGTTCGGCGCCGACTGTATCTTCACCGGCGCGACAGGCTACAGCAGCCGCGCTGAGCGCTTCCTGCTGGGTAGTGTCTCGGCGGCGGTCGCGGCGCGCGCCCACTGTTCCGTCGAGGTCGTCCGCGGTTAGAAACTAGCCCCACCACATTGGGCCTCGTAGCCTTTGGTAGCAACCGCGTCTTACCCGTTGCGCTCCGTGTGACGGACTACAACGCCGCACGGTGTGGCGGAGGCGGTAAGTAAGTAAGCCAACGGGCTACATTCAAGTCAGGCATTAACGCGTTGAAGGGAGATTGTTAATGGGTAGCGGGCGGTTGGAAGCGTTCAGCGATGCGGTGCTGGCCATTATCATCACCATTATGGTGCTTGAATTGAAGGTGCCGCACGGGTCCGGCCTTGCCGACCTGCGCCCGCTGATCCCGGTGTTCCTGAGCTACGTGCTCAGTTTTGTGTTTATCGGCATTTACTGGAGCAACCACCACCACCTGCTGCACGCTGTCCGGAACGTCAACGGCCGCATCCTGTGGGCAAACCTGCATCTGCTGTTCTGGCTATCACTGATTCCTTTCGCCACTGGCTGGATGGGCGAGAACAACTTCGCCGCCTGGCCCGTCGCTTTTTACGGCGGGGTGCTACTGTCAGCCGCCATAGCATACTTCTTCCTGACCCACGTCCTCATTTCTTATCACGGCAGGGATTCTGCCCTGGCGAAGGCGCTCGGTAAAGACATTAAAGGCAAGGTGTCCGTGGCGTGTTACGCGGCGGCGATCCTGCTCTCCTTCGTGAGCCCCTGGCTAGCCTGTGCGCTTTACGTCCTGGTGGCCGTCATGTGGCTCATCCCCGACCGCCGCATCGAGCGGATGCTCGTGGAGTCGACGCCTTGGGTGGCGGGACTCACGACGGCGAGTTGACAGTTCCCGAAACTGTTTTGACGTCGGGTGACGAGCCCGGAGCCAACGAGATAAAAATTTTCGTGAAAGAGATATTTTCCGTTGCTAGCCTCCGAATAGGTTCATTGTGAGCAGGCCTGATAAGCTTCATGATGTTCAGCTTCCCAAACTATTGAGGTCCGATTCAGTTGTCACAAAAAAAGTGAACAGCGCCTCTTACGGGTGTTCTACGCCGCTTCTTAGGTTGAATTAGTCCGCACAACTGAAGTCATAAAGTTAGATGACGGCCCTAACCTATCGTTTTACGTACTGAAGACGAAACTCGCCTTCCGTTTCTTTTTAGAGAAGTTAATTATGCGGAAAGTGGCTTCCTCCTCAGCCCTGAGTTCTTCATTCGTGAGCAACTCTTCCGGCGCGTTCTTAATATAATCTTCAATCTGCTTATCCTCTGGTTCATCAGGGTTGCATCGGTCTATTTGCTCCCCCAACAGCATATCAATCTGCACATCGCTAATTCCCAACTCCTACGCCGCCTTGATGCCCTGGTTGCGCCCTTCTAAAATAACGAATTGCGTCTTGCACTGTGGCCTCCTTGCGCCTGCAATATCGCTCAGGCATAAGCACCTCTTCAGAGCCATCTGCGTAAACAGCGGAGATAGAAAATGAACTATGCCTTTCAGATCCGCACCGCTCTGGGGCTGTCGCAGAACGAACTAATCCAGCGATTAAGTCTTGAGGATGAACTGGTAAGGGCGCAGATTTCTGACTTTGAACGGGGACGGCGTGTCCCCGCCCTTCCTGTAATTCTTGAATACTCACGTGTTGCCGGCGTCTATATGGACGCTTTGGTGGACGATCAATTGGATATCCCTGGAATGCTCCCGTGCTCACCTAAGCATGCGGGTATCAGCCGTCGTGCTTCGCGGAAAACTGGCGGTAGGTCGTAAACCATAAGCTGAAAAAGAAAATTCAGGTCCGGGAACGCGTATTGTAATCAACCCGACGCTTGATCGACTACGGGAATGCACGCGTATGCAGTCCCTCTCTGCAAGGTCTAAGGGTTAGCTAATCATTGCTTCTGCCATAGATTACTCGCAGGTGCGAGGCGGAGTCTCACGGCCATTTTCACCAAGTCGGCTAGAGAGTCGGCCTCCGGGCGAACTCACCCGACACTGTCGACGAACTATGTCGCTTGGCATAGTTTTATCAGAAAAATGATTTGTTTGACATCCGGCGTGAAGGTGACCTCTGCCTTCCTCGACTTTTAATTTGCGCTTCACTCGGTTTAATGGTCGGAGAGCACAGGGGAGGCGCGCCTCCCACAGCCGTAATCCATAGTTCAGTTGCTTGCTCTTCACGGTAACCGCAATCCACTGTGTTAAGGCGTGGGTTATAGAAAGCATTCTTCTCAACCAGATATTCTTTAGCGCGATCAGCTCGCGATTGCGCTTCACCCATCCTGGCACTGCGACCGGCGTAGCCGACAATGAAGCCTTTCACGTCTTCGGGCTCATCCTTCAGGAGGACTGAGAACTTATCGAGACGCGCGCGCTCCTCGCCAAGGCTTGTGTTGCCGTAGGCGTCAATCTTGCGAGAAGGCTGAAGTCCGCAAGGAGGCTGATCCTGAGAACCCGACGGCGAGCTATTGCCTGTTTGCCCGAAGGCAAAAGGAGACGCTGGCCTGCCGTGGGAATTAGAAGGATTTTTTATCCCGCCATAGCTCTTGTCGATAGTGGGCCTCACTCCGGGGGCGTTCGCGCCGCGCCGCGAAAGCCACAATTCGCCGGACAATTCGTTACGGTATCCGCCGTCGACCATAATTATACGCTCGGGCTCAAGACCTCTAGTTTGAACTAAATAATCTTTCATCACGGCCCCGCGAATACGTGCCTGGTTGGGCGGGCCGTCTCGCCCCCCATAAACAACGACGTGCGCCTGTAATGTCGGGTCGCTCTGTAGAGTGATCGCCAGATTGTCCAAACGCGCTTTGGTGTCTCCCATCCGTATATCCCCGAACTCATCGAATTTGTAATGACTGATTCCGAACGCTGTCTGAGAGATTGCGGCGGTGGCTTCTATGGGACACTCAAGGGAGTATCCATGCAACTCGACCTTCGCGACGATTTCTCCACTGTCACCATCTGCCAATTCAACGGCTATCGTGTCTGTACCCTGCCCACTGATGATCTTACCCCGCGATACTTGCCATGCGAAGGTCGGCTGTATCTTTTTATCGTTTACGTTGACCGAGGCTTTGAATTCGATCGGGCCGCTCGGCTTGGGGATGTAAGGCGTGCTCGTAATCCGCACGAACGGGCAATATGCCACATCTTCGGGCCTGACAGTTGGAGTCGGGCAGGGGGGTTGCGCGCCGGGCGGCACAATCCACAACTCCGTCGCCGCCTCTTCACGAAAGCCCCCGTTGACGGTGTTGATTTGCTTCCAGTCGAACCCTGCAGGTGTTAGCTCCCATAACGCGCCAGCTCTCATACCGGCTATGGATCTGTTGTAAATCTCCCACTCAACTACGCGGGGGCTGTAGGTGATGGCGTAAGGACGCGCCCCCACCCTGCGCAGTTCACGGGCGTAGCGTGCGAAACGAATCTTCAGCTCTTTATCTTGCTCTTCATAGTTTCTGAGCCAACGGAGTACACGGCTGCCGATGCCTTCTGTGAATTCGTCAAACTTTTTCGCCTGCGGCACCGCTGTCTGCCCAAAGGAAGGAACAGTTAGGCCCGAATTGATAATTAAGCAAAGACAGATGGCAAATATACGAGACCGGAGTAAGTTCATAGTGTTGATTGAATGCTCCATAATTTATATGGCTACCTCCATGCAGGTATTTAGTATTCGCAAACAGCCTGCTTTGGCGGACACATGCCTTAGAGACAAGAACGCGGTCGCTCAATGTTCGTCCCGGCTTACCATTTAGGTGCAGCCGTGCCTTTCGATAATCTGTCCGGGCGAAATACTTATAAGCGGGGATCGACAGGCTCGCTTTCCAAGGCAAGTACGCCGAAGACACACTCGTGGACGCGGCGCAAGGGTTCGCGGCGCACGAACCGTTCCAGCCCTTCAACGCCGAGCGCGAACTCACGCAGGGCGAGTGACCGCTTGGCCGCGAGCCCACGCGCCCGCAGGCGCTCCAAATTCTCGGGCGCGTCGTACTCCGGCCCGTAGATGATGCGCAGGTATTCTCGCCCACGACACTTAACCGCCGGCTGCACAAGGCCGCGCGTGCCAAGGGCTATGAAGTCGAGCGGTTTGACGACCATCCCCTCGCCGCCCCTGCCGGTTAGCTGTTCCCACCAACTGATACCAGCCTTCGAGCTCTCCTGGTCTGTCAGGTCGACGATCATGTATGAAGTAACAAAAAGCAGACGCTCGTCTCCGGCCTCGCAGAGACGCCTGAGCGTCTCCATGTGCCAGACGTGATCTCTGTCGGTGTGCACCTTACCTTCGGTCGCCAGCAGGTGAAACGGTGCCAGTCTGAGATCATCGACTGAATGCACCGGCCAGCAGTAGCGACGGTAAGCCTGCCGGTACTTTTCCGCCGCCAGTGCGCGCTCTTTGTAGCGTTCGAGGAGCAGCCCGACGTCGCCTGCGCCGTGCGAGGCTTGCTCGAGAGCCGAGACGGCATCACTGAGCGAGGCACGGGAAGCCGCACCCACGGCCGCGTTCGGATTCGAGCGCGCGGTCGTCAAAAAATCTTCGCCCCGTCCTCGTGTAGCAGATCCCGAACCCGTCGCCGACGACCCCAAAGCGGCCGCGGGCCACTCCCTCGTCGCGACAGACGACGACGATGGCGCGCGAGCCCATGTGTTTTTCCTCGCAGACGACTCTCGGCACGCCCTGGTTGAAATAGTAAGAGAAGGCCTCGGCGGGGTGTTCCAAAAGCCCCGGCTCTTTCGTTGTCTCTGACGGAGACATGGTCGGCGGCAGGTAAATGAGCCACTTCGGGTTCGCCGCAAACCGACTCATTACTTCTAGCGCGGCGATGGCATTCTCCTCGCGGACCGTGACGTTGTGGTGCAGGCTCGTCGAGACGATGCGCTTGCCCGTCACGTCTTCGATATCCATAAGGTCGTCGTGCTGCTGCTGCGTGGTCAGCGCGGGCGCCTTCTCCTCTTCCGGAAGGAACGGCTTGACCGACTCGTAGTAGGTCTGCGCCGCCGGAACCGAGACCAGTTCTTTCTCGGGATAGCGCAGCGCCGTCAACTTGCCGCCGTAGACGCAGCCGGTGTCGATGTTAATCGTGCGGTTAAGCCATTCGGGTTCGGGCACGGGCGTGTGACCGTAGACGACCGCCGCGCGGCCACGGTATTCCGCCGCCCAGTTGTAGCGCACGGGTAGGCCGAACTCGTCCGTTTCCCCCGTAGTCTCGCCGAAGAGGGCGAAGTCGCGCACGTGGCCCGAGCCGCGCCCCTGCAGGGTCTCCTTCAGCCCTGCGTGCGCGACGACGAGCCTTCCGTCGTCGAGGACGTAATGGCTCACCAGTTTATCGATGAACGTCGCGACCTGTGCTTTGAACTCGGCCGGCTCACGCTCCAACTGCTCAAGGGATTCCGCCAGCCCGTGTGTGATGCGCACGTCGCGTCCCTGGAGCTTCCGCATCAACTTGATGTCGTGATTGCCGGGCACGCACCACGCCGTGCCGCCCGCCGCCATGCTCATCACGAGCCGAAGGACTTCGGGAATCTTCGGCCCGCGATCGACCAGGTCACCGAGGAAGACCGCCTTTCGTCCCTCGGCGTGACGTACCTGATAGCTTAAGGAATCAGTACCGTCGTCGGAGCGCGTAACCTCATAACCGAGTTGTTCAAGAAGCGTGCGGAGTTCGTCGAAACAGCCATGCACGTCGCCGATGATGTCGAACGGCCCATGCTCGTGCTTGAGATTGTTCCAGAGCGGCTGGCGCTCGATTACTGCCTCTTCGGCCTCCTCAGGCGTTGAGAACTCGTAGATATGGCGGAACCCCTCTCGCTTGAGGTTGCGTATGGAGCGCCGGAGTTGCTGGCTCTGCTGACGTATAACGTGCGGGCCGAAGTCACGGTCCGTGCGGCCACGGTTTCGGTCGTGGCAGAGTCTTTCAGGAAGGTTGAGCACGATGGCGACGGGCAAGACGTGATACTCACGCGCCAGCGCGACGAGAGGCTTGCGCGCCTCCGGCTGCACGTTGGTCGCATCAATGATTGTGAGCCGCCCGGCCGCCAGCCGCTTCGAGGCGATGAAATGCAGCACCTCGAATGCGTCCTTTGTCGCAGCCTGATCATTTTCCTCATCCGAGACGAGGCCACGACAGAAGTCCGACGAGAGCACTTCCGTCGGCTTGAAGTGTTTCCGGGCGAAGGTGGATTTCCCGCAGCCCGAGGGTCCGACGAGGACGACCAGTGAAAGTTCAGGGATGGTTAATTTCATACTAAAAATTCTAGGAAATGGCCCAAAAAAAGTTTCTTTTAGCTCGATCCATAATCTCTCCGAATTTGGTTACAAGCTCATAGTCCTCAGTCTCACCATATTGTGGAAAGTATTCGTTCAGAAAAGTGTGCCAGATATATTTGTATTCCGGATCGCGGACGGCGCGAAGGTTCAAACACTGCTCCAAAGTAAAATCCCCTGCAACTAAATTAGTCTTCATTTCTTCAAGCGTATCTATATCAATAACTGCTAGGGGAGCCACCCTGACGCTCTCGGAAATGCTTCTCTGTCTGAGTAATCGCGCGAATCGCTTACTCAATAATTCTTCCATTAAGTGGAACCGCAGGATCGGCTCCTGCACGATTAGCACAGGCGTAATCTTCTCCACCCTCGAATTTGAATTATGCAGTATTCGATCTAGCTCTGCGATGTGACTGCGCTTTGAGGGCTGTTTATGGAACAGCCTTTCGATATGCTTGGCTAGTTGGGCGACACCTTTCTCTGTGCCCTCTTTCTTATCCACGCCGAACTTCTTATCTAACTCTTCTTCGAACGTCCTGACTTTCCCGCTGTACTTGGCCTCTATCTTCATGAAGCTGGCCTTGTATTCCATGACCATGAGGTGATTCCTGCCGCAGATGATTCCATCAAACGAGCTTTCGCCCATGTCGTACTTCGGCGAGGGAATGAAGAGGCCGTCTAAGGGCGAGATCTTCTGAAATAATCTGTTCACGTAAATCTCGAACAAATATCCGAAGGCGTCAAAGGCCGTCTGCTTATCTTTGCCTTTCAGGCTATCGATGATCGTCCAGTAAATCCCCGAACTCAGCTTCTCAACCGTGAAGCATGCGTCCGCGCAAATGAACGAGTCGGCCTCATACTCAAGCAGAGGCCGGGTGCGAAAAAGCACATAATCAAAGTGCTGGAGCAACTTCACCCGCTTTCCACTGAAACGGGATTTCGCCTCTGAAAGCTTCATGGAATCTAGAGCTAAATAGCGATCAAAGTCCTTCGGATCTATTAAGGTATTGTTGACGAACTGAGAGCGTCTAAACATCAACAGGTTTGGATTATCAATGAACTCTTCGAAATCATGACCATACAGCCAAGAGACGATGATAAGGATAAATTCTTTGGGCTCTAGAGAAGCAAACTTAATCTAGAGCGGCTGTTTTTCAAGTCGCTTGAGCAGCAAACGACTCAAGTCTTTGTCCCGGTTATTGAACCTATACTCGCACTCCTTCAAGTGCAAGTAGAAGGTGCGCGCTGAGACCCCA
>DATLMN010000094.1:0-24742 GCA_035537255.1 Pyrinomonadaceae bacterium
TGTATAACTATCGGGGAGTCTCAAAGTATCACTTCCCGATGTACTTGAAAGAGATCGAGTACCGATTCAATCATCGCGGGGAGAATCTCTACAAGCAGTTTATCAAGCTCTACTTTGGTTACGATTCTCCCTAATTACCAATGTAAAAGGCAGCTAAGAAGTGTAATCTTCTCGGCTGCCTTCGACAATCAGGTTTTAAGTTTCTCTGGGCTATGCCGCGTGGGCCGCTTCTTTGATGTTGAAGCAGTGGCGAATCTCTTCGGCTTCGAGTGTGTCGCGCTCCATCAGGCCTTCGACGAGGCGGGTGATCTGGTCGCGGCTCGCATCGACGACTTCGCAGGCGCGCGCCATCTGTGCATTGATGATCTCGCTGGTGGCGTTTTCGACGCGATCAAGAAGCGCCTGGCTGTGCGGGTCTTCCGGCTTTCCGAGGTGAATCGGCCCGAGCGGGCTCATGCCGAACTCCGCGACCATCTTGCGTGCGATTTCTACGGCGCGCTCGATGTCGTTGGATGCGCCCGCCGTCATCGTATTGAGCAGCAGATGCTCTGCGGCGCGACCGCCCAGAAGCATAGCGATCTGATCTTCGAGATACTCGCGCTTCTTCATCAAGCGATCACGCTCAGGCAAAGACTGCGTGACGCCCAGGGCGCGCCCGCGCGGCAGGATGGAGACTTTGTGAATGGGGTCGCCGTTTTTGACTGCGAGGCCGACGGCGACGTGGCCCGCTTCATGAACGGCCGTCGCATAGCGCTCTTCGTCGTCCATCATAAAGCCCTGGCGTTCTGCGCCCATCAGGATTTTGTCGCGCGCGTGCTCGACGTGTTTGCGACCGATGGCCCCGGCGTTTTCGCGCGTCGCGCAGATGGCCGCCTCGTTCAAAAGATTCGCCAGATCAGCGCCGGAGAATCCCGGCGTGCCGCGAGCAATCCAGCGCAAGTCTAAGCCCTCTTCCAAATGAAGCCCGCGCGCATGAACTTTTAAAATCTCTTCGCGGCCATTGCTGTCTGCGAGGTTGACTGTGATCTCGCGGTCGAAGCGACCGGGACGCGTCAAAGCCGTGTCCAGAATGTCAGGGCGATTGGTGGAAGCGATGACGACGACACCGCTCATTTGATCGAAGCCGTCCATCTCGACCAGCAGTTGATTGAGCGTCTGGTCTTGATCGGCTGAAGCGGAATCACCGCCGCGACCGCGTTGGCGTCCCAGCGCGTCTACCTCATCAATAAAGATCACGCAGGGCGAGAGCTTGCGCGCTTCGGCGAAGAGACGGCGAACGCGCGCCGCGCCGAGTCCTGCGAATTTCTCTTGAAAGCTAGAGCCGGAGACGGAGAGGAAGGGCGCGCCCGCCTCGTTGGCGGCGGCTCTTGCAAGCAGCGTCTTGCCCGTGCCCGGAGGGCCTGAAAGAAGAATGCCGCGCGGCGCTCGCCCGCCGAGCCTGCCGAATTTTAAAGGGTCTCGTAAAAACTCTATCGTTTCGGAAAGCTCAGCCTTGGCTTCGTCCACGCCCGCGACATCTGCAAAGTAGACAGTCTGTTTGCCGCTGCCGTCTACGGGCTTGAAATCGCCGCCGCGACCTTCCATGCTGGCGTGAACGCGCCACATGACGAACCCAAGCGAGCCAAGCACGAAGAGTGGAATCAACCAGTATCCGGACGATTGCAGCAGCCCCGGTTGCAGAGAAGCGTAATCGACGGGAATCTTGTTCTTATCGAACTGGCTGATGATCTCGTGCTGCGCTGCCGGATTGGTGACGATGGCCTGAAAGACTACGCCGCTCTTATCCGTCACGGTAAGGAGCTCGCCGTCCACGTGCAGGGACTGCGCCGAAGCGCTTTCGCTGATGGTGCGAAGTTGTGTGGAATTGATCTTTTGAACAGTGGGCTTGCGTAGCTGTGCGACCTTAAAGACGACCACGCCGACTAAAAGCAGGACCAAAGCGACGGCGGCGACGAGATTGGTTTTCTGTGTGCGGAGGAGCAAACGAGGTAAAGGGGACGGCATAAAATTCTCCATAACCCTTGCGACCTAAAAAATGGGGAAGCCGCAAGGAGCAGATGCAAACTCAGATAAAGAGCAAAGATTCGAGACCGAGAAAGCGTCAGAAGCTACGGACGGGAGCAACCTGCGCGAGCGTCTGTCGTCCATCGGGGGAGGGACGCAGACTTTGTTTGAAACGCGCACGGCCCGCGTGAGGCCACATGCGCACAGTCACTCTCACTTTAACAGCCCAACCGCTTTGAAGTCCAGTTTAAAGAAAGCCCTCTTCCAATTTAAGCCATATAAAATTCGGGAAACTAGCTTTAGAGACCCTTTGAGCCACGTTGGCCCAAAGAAGATTGATGTCCAGTCCTCTTATCCGGTTGCCGTTCATAGTCACTAAAAATGGTGGGCCCAGAGCCTTTGCCCTGAATCGAAACACCGCGTCTGAATATTCTGTGCCGTGTTTTAATACAAAGCGCCGTTAATTTGACCACCGAAGAGCTTCGCAGAGGCTTCGCTTAGCGTTTTAAGTGTTTATATCACGAGCTTTAGCTTATCTGGCCGAAGTGATGTGGGGGGCTGGCACGGCCATTGCTCATAGGGAGTGCGCAGGCGGGTTCCGGTGGAACCAAAAACAGTTTGACATGCGACGCTCAAGAAAAAGGAGAAGGCGAAAATGTTGTGGACGATTCTAGTGGTGCTTCTGATCTTATGGGCTCTTGGAGCATTTGCTTTCCATGCGGGCGCTTTGATTCACCTGCTGCTCGTAGTGGCTCTCGTGGTTCTGGTCATCAATCTTCTGACGGGTCGCCGGACGGTTTAGTGTCGAGCGAGCTTTTGCTCGGGCGGCCATAAGGCTAACGAGGCAGTAATTAACTGATCTGTGATTACAGAGGAAATGTCTTACTCGCTCTCTTCAAGAGTGAGTAAAGGAAAAGGAGACGAACGATATGTTGTGGACGATTCTTGTAGTGCTTCTGGTTCTTTGGTTAATCGGTGCGATTGGTGGCATCGGCGGCAGTTTGATTCACTTGCTGCTGGTCGTGGCGTTGATCGTGCTCGTGATCAATCTTCTGACTGGTCGCCGAACGGTCTAACGACCCATAGAAGCAAACGGAAAACTGAATACTTCGTCAACGGAAGGGGTGCGCTAAGAAGCGCGCCCCTTTCGTCCGTTAGAGAGATTTAAAAATCTTTCAGCTTGAGATTGATGTTCGAAGTGATGCGCCCGACGGGATAAAGATTCATCTGCTGATCCCAGTAGGGCGAGCGCTGATAAAAGAAGTTCAGGCGCGCCCGCGAACTCGCGGCAAAAGCCGGATCATCCATCAAGCGCTTTTCGAATTCACGACGCAGCTCAGGGTTATCCCGAAGCATCTCTCGCGCAAGTTTTTCCAGGACGTAAGACTCGCCGTACTCTTTCTGCTCGAAGATGGCATTAAAGAATCCCCAGGGGACGAATGAATCCGGGCCTTCCGGTTCAAGCAGGTGCATGGCGACATGCGCCGCCGGTTGGGCCAAAGGCACTAACACAGAACCGGCCGGGAACATTCTCTTTTCGCGCACCCTGCCAGTCTTAAAAGTCATCATTACTCGCCCCTCAAACGGAGCATCGGCCCACTTCGCCTCGCTGAAGCGGTAGCTTTCAACCTCTATCGTCGTAGCCTCCGCCAGTCGCTGAAGCTTTAGCCCGTGCGCTGTCAAGACAGTGATTACGTCTTTCCACTGTGGCGGCACGATGTAGTAGAGCGGCGTAGGAACTTGCGCCGTCACGCGCACCTCATCATAAAGCGGCACGGTCAAATCAATAGGCTTTGTCCCGAAGACGACGCGCACGTCGCCCGACACGTCGCTCATCTCCGTGTGCGATTCGACGCCCTTGAGGTGGAACGGGACGGCTTTGTCCGTCAGCTCAAATTGCAGCGGGTACATCTTGGAAGGATCGTAGGTCTTCCCTTCCGCGATTGTCTGTTCGTCCGCCTGACGCACAGCGCGCAGCAGACTCTGCGGGTCACGATTAACCTCTTCGAGCGTAAAGCGCAGCAGGTCGTATGTGGCGAGCACGCGTGAGCGATAATCCTTGAGCATGTGCGTTTCGAGCAGCAGGCCCGGACGATTGCGCACAGGAGTATAGCCAGTCGAGAAACGCGGTGGGCCAAGAAAGCTGTCAATGCCCTTTGTCAGATCGCGGTTGTCACGAAACTCCAGGTAAGGCGAGAGTATATTTCCGGCCGCTTCCGTCGCGGGAACTATTTTTCCTTCAAAGACGGTTCGTTCCCACGCGAGAACGGGCGCGGGCACATTGCCGTGATGCTCGAACTGGTAAGTCAGATTGTACTGATAGTCCGCTCCGTCCGTGACGTGACAATCGATAAAGAGGTCCGGATTCCAGTTGGCCCAGAGCTTAAGCCAGGAGCGCATCTCCGGCGTATCGGCTTTCATATAATCGCGGTTGAGATTGATGTTGGCAGAAGTTCCGCGCCATCCCATCTCCGCCGGGCCGTTCTGGTTAATCCGATTGTAAGGGCTGGAACGTTCGTGCCCATCCACGTTGAAGATCGGCATGAACAATAGAACGATGTGATCGAGCAAGCCTGTGCGCGTCTTGGTAATAGCAATATCGCGAAGCAGCGCCAGCCCTGCGTCCTTACCGTCGGGCTCTCCCGGATGAATGCACGCCTGAACGAGAATGACGACCTTGCCTGCACGCCTCGCCGCTTCGGGCGTGAACGTCTCGCCCTCTGCGACGATCAGCAGTGGAAGCGAGCGTCCCTCGCCACTCTGCCCGAAGCTTTCCATTCGTATGAGCCTGGAAGCGTCGTCGAGCTTACGGCTATAGGCGAGCGTCTCCTCGTAACGCGGCGTCTCGCGGTAGTCGGTCTTCTCGGCAAAGGTTCGCCATTCTGGCGGAATAACTGTTGTGGTGTTTTGGGCCATAGCGTTAAATGGAAAAGTCAGGATGAAAGTGATTGCGGCCTGAACGAACAGTCGCTTGATAAAATAGAACATCTGGAGCTTTTCTCCGCCGACCATGAAAGCAAAAATACCCAGGCCCTGTGAAAGCTCAAACTCCTTGGCCTTTAATTGCATTTGATTGCAGCGGCATAACTATACGACTCGCGCGGCTGATACTCAAAATTGCGGTACACGCTCGACGCTCAGTTTGCGGCCAGACACAGCGTCAGGCACAATAAAGACTGACTTCGGAATTTCAAGGGAACTTTAAGACATACATGTTTTTAAGAGCAATCTCGCGACGCATACTTTTATCATCGCTGACCATTTGTCTCATCCTCAACGGCTTTGCTGCCTCTGCATCTCAAGCGAGGACGCGACCGAAAACATTTTCCGGAGCGGAAGCGCAAAGCCTCTCGCCGCGCAGGAGACTTGAAGGCCCTGTGCATGTCCCGCCCGTGCGCACCTACGATGTGCTGCACTATGTGATACGCACGCGCTTTAATGTTCCGGACAAGACGGTCATCGGCGACGAAACGATCATCTTAAAACCGCTCTCGGAAGGTTTCAACTCACTGGCGCTCGACGCTTCCGACATGAAGATTGAATCGGTCGTGCTCTCTGAATCGAACATGCCGCTTCCATTTCAGCAGCCGCCCGACAAGCTTTTGATTCAGTTGGATCGCCCTTACGGGCCGGCGGATTCCCTCTCATTACATATTCAATATCGAGCGAAGCCGCGTCGCGGACTTTTCTTCATCGCCGCTCGGCAGGGAGAGACTATTTCGAAGCCCGCGCAAATCTGGACGCAGGGCGAGCCCGAAGACAATCATCGCTGGTTTCCCTGTTACGATTATCCTGACGACAAGGCGACCACAGAACAGTACATCACGACGGGGAGCAACGAGATCGCTATCTCAAACGGCGCGCTCGTCGAGACCACGAACAACGCGGACGGCACGCGAACTTTTCACTGGGTGATGCGGCAGCCGCACTCTACTTATCTGACTTCGCTGGTGGTCGGCGATTATGTCAAGCTCACCGATGCTTACAAAAATGTCTCGCTCGAATACTACACGTATCGCGGAACGGAAAAGACTGCGCTACGTGCTTTCAATGCGACGCCGGAGATGATGCGGCTGTTCACCAACCTTTTCAAATACGAATATCCTTACGACAAATACGCGCAGACCATCGTTCAGGCCTTCTTCTTCGGCGGCATGGAAAACATCACGGCGACGACGCACGCCGATTCGGAGATTCTCTACTCTGCGGGAGAGGCCGGGTTGGAGGCGACACAGGATTTGATCTCTCACGAATTGTCGCATTCCTGGTTCGGCGATCTGGTGACGTGCAAAAGCTGGAAGCACCTGTGGCTCAACGAAGGGTTCGCCACATTTATGGAGGCTGTGTTCAAAGAGCACAAGAGCGGGCGTGAAGAATACTTGCGAGTGATGAATGAGAACGCGCGGCTTTACCTGGCCGAAGACCAGTCCCGTTATCGCAGACCAATAGTTTACGACCGCTACCGTACGGCGTCGGATCTGTTCGACGCGACGCTTTATCAAAAGGGCGGATTTATCATACACATGCTGCGCGAAGTGGTCGGCGACGAAATCTTCTGGAAAGCCGTCAACAGATATTTGAACGAGTTCAAAAACGGGAGCGTCGAGACAGCCGATTTGCAGCGCGTCTTTGAAGAGACGAGCGGACGGCGACTGGACTGGTTTTTCGACCAGTGGGTTTACAAGGCGGGCTTTCCAGAGCTTCGCGTGCGTTATTCCTACAATCGATTGTCTAAGCTCTTAACACTCACGGTCACGCAAACGCAAACACCCGATCCCGTCACGCCCGCAGTCTTTCGCCTGCCCGTAGAGGTTGAGATCGCGACCGCCAGAGGCGCACGCACAGAGCGCATAGAGATCAACGCACGCACGCAGCGTTTCACTTTCAAGCTGGACGGCAAGCCGCGTATGATTCGCTTCGATAAGCGCTCAAGCATTCTCAAGAAGCTGGACTTTCCACAGTCTGCGGAGATGGTCGCATACCAGCGCACACATAGCACGAACGAAACGGGTTTAGTGGAAGCCGCAGCAGAAGTGCTGGCGACTACCTCTACGTCTCAGTTAGCATCCGCTGTCGCCGCACGAGTCGCCGTGAACAGTATGCGTTTGAATCCGTAGAAGACAGGGCTGCCGGGCCAGAGTGCGCGAAGCCCCGTGCGGTATCTGCGCATAAAAGGCTCGTGCAGGTCGACTGGCAATCTCTCGAAATATGGAACGAGCGTCGTGCTGGATGTCCAGTCCGCCAGCGCGTCCGATGATTCCAGCACGTGCGGGTAGACTTTCTCAAAAACCACTATCCCCTCTCCGCCCGCATCGTAAAGCAGCTCCGCATACTCTTCGATTGAGAGGACAGGAGACTGTCGCGTCCAGCCATCAAGCGCGCCTCGAAAAGGTTCTTCCGAAGCGACCTCTAAAATCAAAGTATGAGCAGGATGCGTGTGATTGGACGGCAACTGCACGGCCAGTTGTCCGCCGGGGCGCACCAGGTTGAACAGACGATTAATAAGCGAAGGGTGATCCTCTATCCAGTGAATCGCCGCGTGCGAGAAGACAAGGTCCCATTCACCGTCGACGCTCCCAATCTCGCTCAACTCGAAACGCAAGCCATCGCGCGCGTGCTGCTCTGCACGTTCCAGCATCTCTGCGGACGAATCAATCCCCAGGACATCGCTGTGCGGCAGCTTGTCTGCCAGCCGCGCAGTCAGCTCGCCTGTGCCGCAGCCCAGATCAACGACGCTGATTCCCTCCCTGTGCCTGATCAAACGGGAGAGATCATCGAAGGGCTGAAAGCGCTCTTTTTTGAAAAGCTGATAGCAATCTGGGTTCCAGGGCATTACGTGAAATGAGACTTAAGAGAAGAGCAAAAGTTTCGAGCACGGGCGAAGACAAATAGCATGGGCCAACTGCCGTGCCTCAATGCATCTCCGCCTGACAGTTGCGGCAGTTGGCGCGCCGCTTGGCGTTGAGCGTGCCGCAGGCTGCGCAGCGGTTATACATTGTGCGCGCAAACCAGTTGGTAATCAGCGCGCTGGAAAAGAGTATGCCTAGAAGCAGTGCCGCGCTGAGTAGTGTATCCCTCAACCTTTATACTTCTCCCTCAAACCCAGATGATAAGCCTGCCCGCGTTCGTACCCGCGACGAAACACTTCCCGCTCGTAGAGGTCGCTGTAACGTGCGCGCAAAGTCTCTGATGCTTCTTCATAACTTTTACCGCGCGATTGCGGATGCAGCGCTGCTTCGAATCCTCGTCTGTAATCGGTCTCGTGCGTCTTAAAGTCTCCGCCCTGGCCCGTGTACTCTTCATCTTCGGCATCACGCAATCCGACCCACCAATTATCGCGCGCAGCATCTATACTCTCCGCACCGGCCTGCGACAGAATGTTTTGTGCGGCTTCGCCCTGCGCGTCGTCTTCCGCGACGACGATCAGCACGGTTCGTCCCTGCCTCAAGGCATCTTCGTAAACATAAAGCTCGTCCTGCGGCAAGCCTTCTGCGAGGCCGTCTTCGACAGCGCCGCCCGCCGCGACGCCTGTCGCCGCTCCGCCGATTCCCAAGAGTGCTGCGCCGATCAATCCGGCGGCGATGACTGGCCCGACGCCTGGCACGAACAGACTGGCGGCAGCCGCGCCGATGTGCATTCCCCCTGCCACGCCCAAAGCTCCGCCGACCGTACCGCCGATGGCTTTGCCCATCCCGGGCTGTTCCGTCTCGGTCGTTGGCACTGCGGCATCAAGTTCTTCCGCAGTGGTTCCGGGAGCAAGCAGACTGATTCGCTCGTCGGGTATGCCAGTGGAGCGTAGATGTTCGGCGGCGCGCTCTGCCGTTTCGCGCGACTTGAAGATTCCGGCGACTGTTCTCATTGAAGACCCCTCCTTAAGCTGTATGAAGCGTAAGGTAAGTTTTATCCTGTTTTGGCCCACTCTTCAAGTTCCAGACGCCGGCACTCCAATCGAAAGATTGAGCAAAGCGGCGCGGCCATGTTAGAGTAAGGTTTGTTCTTGAAATTATAAGATAAGGTTTGAAGGCCATCTTTTGAGGCGACAAGCATGATTGAGATCATAGAAAAACACTGGCCCATGTCGGCGGGCGACGGTAAAGCGACGCGCAAAAAGAAGCCCAGGATACTGGCGATCACGACGGACTGCTGCACCGGCTGCGCTGGCTCGCCCGCGTGTATCGAGTACTGCCCGATAGAAGCCTGCATGTTCTGGATTCCGGACGAAGACCACCCGCCCTTCGGCCGTATCGAAGTTGATCCGAACCTCTGCATCGGCTGCCAGAAATGCACCAGCAAAGGCCCTGACGGCGCATTCCTGGACGGCTGTCCCTGGGACGCCATCGAGATGGTTCCCACAGAAGAATGGGAAGCAGCCCACGGCATCGAGCTGAACCCTTAAACTCCGGACAAAAGCTTCTTCAGTTCTCAGACTGTGAAGCGTATGATATTCACTTAAAAAGGCGTGTTATCGACACGCCTTTTAGCATGTCTATCATTCAGTTAGGCTGCATATCTTATAATGTGACTTATTATGAAAGATAGCACAGAAAAAGCTGCAATATGGAGTGCCGTTGGCGTAATAATCGCTGCTCTAATCACTGGATTAGCCACCTATCTCTCTAGACCTTCAGAAAAAGCCGCAAATAATTCGAACAATAATGTTTCCTCTGCTAGTCCGCAGCCTACTAACCCCAAACCCTTTAATACTATATCTAATAGAAATCAATCTAACAGCCTCGCTCCTCAAAAAATGTATGAGGCTGAGGCAGAGGTCGCAGAAGGAAAAAGTTATGTTGACAATGAAACGGGTTTTATCTTTGCAGTTGATGAGATTACAGATGCCCTAATCATAACAGGAGTCCTCAGCCGATACACCTTGCCGGATGGAACGAGATCAAGAATGTATAGATGGCCCGTGGGCCACAGAGTGGACTTTCAGTACCAGAATCGCAAGTTCTATATGGTCATACAGGACATTGATTATGAGCGAAATATTGCAAGAATCAGAATCAAAGAAATTCCGTCATAAAATAATTATTCAGTATACAGACTGCTGCCGAACAACTATTCAACGGGAGCACGAATAGCGTAGCTTTCATTCGTCAGCTTGGATGCTTGATACATTGAATGCGCGCCCGGTTAATTCGGGTGTTAGGTGCAGAAATTGAGAGGTAATATATGAACAAATACTTTATCAGCTTCGTCGCTTCAGTATTGCTGATAGGTTGCGAAAGTGCGGATGCTGTCAGGGTAAGTAATTCGGCGGTATCTTCTGCATACACTTCGCCGTCTCCTCAGCTTCAGCTATCCGAAATAAATTTGGCTCAGATAGGTCGCATCGCCCCGAAAGGTAGAGTTCAGGACAGGGACTACAATCAACTGCCGGTCGTTGAACAGTTGATCGCTCATGGCAAAGAAGCTATTCCGTTCCTCATCAGCAAACTCGACGACGAAACAAAGATTGAAGGTCAGATCATGGATCACTGGAATCAGGTGTACGTAGGAGATGTGGCGCTAATAGTTCTCAGTGACTTCGCCCTTAACAGAAGCTGGGAAAGATCAACCATTGAAGGTATGAAATGGGACGAATTTCTAGGGCGTGGCAATAACAGAGAAATTACAGGCGAGCGACTTCTACGGAACTACATTGAAAAGTATGGAAGAAAAAGAATAAAAGAGAGATGGCAGAACGTGTGGGAGAAGTATCGTGAAAGAATTTATTGGGATGAGCAGGAGAGAGCTTTCAAGGTCAGAAAGTAGTCATGAATCACCTGTATCTAACAACTCATTGAGCTCTACGCCTCGCTAGCCTCCCTTTCATGCTTCTCTTTTCAAATCATGTAGAATGCCATTCGCTCGGTGCGGATTCGTTCGCGCGCCCGCTCGATTTTGTTGAGGTATAGATGAGAATAAATATCCTGCGTGTTGGGTTGCTCATGGCGATCAGTTTGTTTGTTTTCAACCAGACGGTGTTTGCAAAACAGAGCGAGCCATCTGCGCGCAAGTTCGATGAGTTCGGCGATGCCCTGCCGACGGATATGGCGGCGCGTCTGGATAATTATGCGATTCAACTACAGAATGAGCCGAACGCTCTGGCTTTCATGATCGTCTATCGCTCTCATCGTGATCTCCCGGGACTAAGTGGCAGGCGCGTTAACTGGATGCGGGATTATCTAATCTCCAGTAGGGGTTTGACGGCTGCGCGCATCGTCGCCATTGACGGCGGCGCAGCCTCTTGCCTCTCGCACGAACTGTGGATCGTTCCACCCGGAGCGACGCCGAAGCCCAGAGAGGATGCTTATGCCAGAGGGTTTGCGGATACTGATGTCGCGCGAAAGTATGACGAGTTTTATTATACGATCCCGGAAGATGAATTGGTGTCCTATAGCAGCGAGTTTGAAAACGGCCTTGAGGGATTCGCAGATGCTTTGCGCAAGCAGCCACACGCGCTGGCCTACATTATTGCTTATGAAGGTTATCGAGTGGAAACTTTGGAAGAAGAGGATGAGAGAGGAAGAAGGCGGTCTTGGCGGCAGGCGAATATTGATCCAAGGGGAACGGCATGGAAAGAGCTAAGAAATAAGAAAGCCCAATTAGAGAAAAAGTACGGAGTTTCCCCGTCGAGGGTAAAATTGGTCAATGGTGGTTATCGTGAATGGCGAGAGGTCGAGTTTTGGATAGTGCCGCGTGGAGCGCGTCCGCCCATACCGACCCCTAATGTCTATCCGCCTCGGCGAAAGAAACGCTGACACGTCATCTTGATTAAAGGATTCGATTGAACCCTTAGATGCAAAGTGCCTTGCACATCAAGCAGTTTGAATTATTCGAAAAGGATGCGCTGCTCTCTTTTCTGCGCATCGCTTACCCGGATGACCCGAGGCAAAGCGATCAGCGTTTTTGGGAATGGCATTATTTGGAGAGCCCGTATGTCGCGCCCGACAACATGCCTATATGGATTGCGAAGGACGCAGAAGAAATTGTCGGACAGATGGCGGCGATTCCCGTCGAGCTGAAGATAGGAGAAGTGCAACGGCGCGCGATCTGGATTCTGGACTTCGTCGTGCGTCCGGACTATCGCCGTCGTGGGCTGGGCAAACGACTTGTGCTTGCAGCGGAGGAGTCCTGTCCGGTTCGTCTGGGCATTGCGACGGACGCGCAGCATTCCCCCGCCATATTGAAAAGCCTCGGGTGGGCCATGCTGGGCAAGATTCCCAGATACAATCGACTACTTTTTCCCGGCAATGCCATACGCGAAATCTCTCGCTTCAAAACTCTGCGGCGGCTTGCCAATGTTGCTTACGCTCCACTGCGCCCGCGCCTGAACAAACGATCATCAACCCACAGTCGCGCTTTACGAGTTGTAGAACAATTTGATTCTACATTCGACGCTCTGTGGCGGGAAGCTTCCGTGCAATGGCCCTGCGCCGTCGTGCGCGATTCAAGTATGTTGAGATGGCAATACACGCAGCAGCCCGGGAAAAAGTTTGAGGCTCTGGGTCTTTACGAGAAAGAAAGGCTCGTCGGTTATGTCGTCCTCTTCGTGCGAAAGCATGATGCACACGGCGCATTGCCAAAGGCTGCGATCACAGACCTTTGCTATCACCCGGACAGACCCTTGGAGATCATCGACGAGCTTCTTCAAGGCGCTTTGCAACTGGCCATCGAGCGACGTGTGGGCGCTCTGGTGACGGATGTGACAGACCCGCTCTTGGGAGAACGTCTCCAACGCTTCGGGTTCTGGCGCACCAAAAACCCACAGCAATTCATGGTAAAATCCGCCGACCATCAAGACCTGCTTTATCATTCAAGCAACTGGTTTCTAACGCGCGGTGATTCCGATACCAGTATATTCGAGCAATCCAACTTGTAAGCTCTGGAAGGCGGAAGCGACGAGTTAAAAATGGAGATTCCAGTCATTGCGTATCATAAGATCGACGTGCCGACCGAGGATGTTCGCGTGCGCGGCGCGTACACTTCGCCCAAGCGCTTCGCCAAACAGATTGGCTACTTGAAAAAAAGAGGCTTTATATTTTATTCGGCTTCCACATTGATTGAATACTACCTTGAGCATAATAAGTTGCCGAAGAGAGCGATCACTCTGACGTTCGATGACGGCTGGAAAGACAATTACACGAATGCATTTCCAATTTTGCGCGAGCACGGAATCAAAGCCACGATTTTTTTAGTCCCTTCCTGCATCGGTCAGGTTTCCTCGAAAGTGGTGGCGGAAGGGGAAAGCGCGCGCGAGCATCTTTCCCGCGAAGACATAATCGAAATGTCCCGGCATGGAATCGAGTTCGGCTCGCATAGCGTGAACCACGAATTGCTTCACCAGCTTGCGCCGCAGGACGTAGACTATGAGGTGTTGGAATCCAAGCGGCAGATTGAAAACTTGACTCAGCAGCCCTGCAAAGTGTTTGCTTACCCGGCAGGCTTTTTTACAGAGACGGCTCAGAGTGCTGTAAGAAAAGCGGGCTATATCGCCGCCTTCTCATCCGTCTACGGGCCTGTCGAGAAGCTGGACATCTATGCGCTCAATCGCACTGAGATTCTGCGCCGTGATCGATTCCCTTTCCAATTCGCGCGCAAGATAAAAAGGATGGTCAAGCTTGTCCCTGCCTGAACCCCTTGATGATCGGGACAGATATAGGAAAGTCAACGTCTATCTTGAGGATTCAAGCGAGAATATCCTGGCCTATCTTCTCTCGGCTGAGGGCGAGAAGGCTTTTCATATTTACGGGCAGTTCAAAAAGATTCGATGAGAGATTACGTTATCTTCGACTCATTGCTTGGGCAGAAAAAATTTTAGATTCCTACGGTCAAGCTCTTAAACGGTTAGCGAGCGCCTGCCTTTTCGCTGCGTGCTTGAATCGCTCTGGCTGCTTGTGTGGCCTGTTGTTTGACCTGTTCGTTGACTGCTTCCGCTCCGCTCGCGTAGCGCTCGACTAAAGGTAGATCGTCGCGCTCGCCGATCAGGGAGAGAGCGCGCAGGGCCTCCCAGACGAACTGGCCGTCGGGCGCAAGGACGAAGAGCGCGTCTCCCGTGCGGACGCGCGCGCCTTCACGCGCCGCCACGCTCTTGATTCTTCCGGGCAAGGGGGAGCGCACTTCCACCACCTCGCTTCCTTCATCACGGAGGATACGAGCCAGCAGCGTTCCCTCCCTGACAGCAGAGCCTTCACTCACGACGCTTCCCGTCATGCCGTCAGAGGATGCGGCAATCGTGTACGGCTCTAACATCGCGCGCAGCTCTCCACGACCGCGCGTATCTCCGAAGGTGACGAGCGACAAAGCCGCCTGACGGCGCACGCCCGGCTGTGCATCTTCGAGCAGGCGTATGAGCGCGGCGTGGAACTCTTCCGATTTGTTATCGTAGCCCATCAGGTAAGCAGCGGTCTTACGAAATTCCGTGACCGGACTGCTAGCGAAGGCGACGATCTGCGGATACCAGCGCTTTGCGCCCGCATCCCCTTTGACCATACGCTCCTCTATCTGCGAGAACGCATGCTGGATGTGTCTGGGCTTCTTCTCGTCAGAGAGATATTCGCTGATCTCCGCATCGGACAGATGGCGACCGAACCACGTGCCGTACCAGGTCAGAAAGGGCGCGATGATAAAGAGCGCGGCGAGCGTGATGAGCGGCCAGGACGAACGACGGCGCTTTTGGCTCGCGACCGTCGCAGGCTGAAGAGGATGCTGATTACCGTTCGATCTATTTGCCGACATAAGATTCAGGCGCGCTGGCAATGATGACGTGGCGGCCATTTTATCTTTTAGTGCGTTCGTTTGAGTGGCCGCTTTTAAGAGGAACGCAATCTCTGTTAGTTAAAAAACCTCAGCATAAAAAAGATGGCGATGCCCGTGATGGAGATGTACAACCACGCCGGGAGTGTGATGCGCGCGATGCGCCTGTGCGCGTTGAACCTGCCCGTCAGCGCCAGGAACAACGTCGTCAGGATAACCGGCAGCGCGACAACCGTCAGCAGGATATGCGAGATCAGTATAAAAAAGTAGATGGGCCTGATGAGGCCCGTCCCGCGAAACGGAGTGTCGCCATGCGTGCTGTGATAGGCAATGTAAGAGACGAGGAAGAGCGCGGAGAAAAAGAGCGCGCCCAGCATAAATGTGCGATGGAGGTTGATCTGCCCTCTTCTGATAAAGATAAATCCGATGACGAGAGAGCAGGCGCTCAAAGCGTTGAGCATGGCGTTGACGGCTGGCAGCACGCTGTCAGAAGCCACAGCGCCGCTGCCCGGCGGCTGCTTCAAATAGATCAACCAGAGCAAAGAGCCTATGACCAGGGCGCTCGCAATGATGCTCCAGAACAGAATTGTTCTGGGGCTTCCACCGTCTTTCGATTCAATTGGAAATGGTCTCATAAAACAGAGCTTGGATTATATTCTATAAATGTAGGGTGGCAAAAAGAGTCCGGAATGAGCTTTGGTTATTTCTATGTGTGAGGCTTACTGGCTGTCTTCATCGTTGACGGATACTTTTATCTCTCGCGCCGCTCGTTTCCCGGCTTCTGTCAGGGCGTAGAAGTCGTTGCCGCGTTCTTCCATTAAGCCTTCGCGCACGAGACGTTCGACCGTGTCGAAGACCGCGAGGCGCGCGTCCGCGTCATTACCTCCAGCTTCAAACAACTCGTGCAGATCGAGCGTCTCTTTTCGCCAGTGCTCGAACATGCCCAGCACTTTTTGCGTCAGCGTATCCATCAAAAAACTTTTTCCGCCTGTAGGCTTTGTGGCACTTCTTTCAAATGTCTTGGATTATTCCTTCGCGTGCTTTGGCAGAGCGGCCTTCTTCTTCGGCTCGTAAACCTCTTCGTAGCCGCAACGCTCACATTGCCAGGAGGGGAAGACCGCCGAAGGATCACCGGGGCTTTGATAGACGGCGCTGTCTGAAGGGATGATCTTGCCTCCGCATTGAGGACAGACGCGCCCGCGTATGCTCTGTCTTTCGCTGTCGAGTTTCGCCAAATCCTGTTCTGCCATCACGACGACCTCAAGACTTTATGCCAGCCTGTCTGTGAATGCCGCTCTCCATCTCTGCTTGCTCTAGCGCGTGCGCGTCCCTGAATGCTCTGCTCATCGATACTCTTAGCAGCGACCACTTCGCCAGGCGCTTTGCGCAATCTGTAGGCGACGATAAAAAAGGCGCAGAAGAGCGCGACGGGCGGAACGAGCAGCACCAGCACGGCCAGATTCATGCCGCCCGAAGCCTTGGCCGCTTCCGTTGAATTGCCCAGCGCCGCACGGCACATCGCGCATTGCGCAAGCGCCGAAGACGACGACGCAGCCAGGGCAAGCAAGGTTGCGGCCGTCGCGCAAAAAATTCTTTGTGCTCTATGTCTCAAAATCAAAAACTTCCCTTCCTGATCTAATGCCGCTGGCGTTCGTCACCTGTATGGTCGCAGGTAAAGCGCGCGGAAGCTATCCGGGAAAAAGACCAGCAGTAAACAGATACAGACGACCAGCATCGGTACGAGCGTCAGGACAAGGCTCAATCGCTCGAATCTCAAGTGCATAAAATAGGCGACGATCAGCGCCGCTTTGATCACGGACAATCCGATCAGGATCGTCAACATGATGCCGAGCGACACCTGTTTGTAGGCCAGAAAGACTTCGACGGCCGTCAGGCCAAGCAGCCAGAGCCAGACAATCGCGAACAGTTTCGTCGTGCCCTCGAAATGAATCGGCCCTTCTTCGATGGGCCCACCCTCTCCCGCCGCGAAAGGGTTTTTGATATACCCGTGCGCGTGCGCCCACATCATAGGGCTGATGAGAAAAAGCCCCGCGAGCAACAGAAAGACCACGGTGACGAAGAGGCTGTCCGTGGAAATAAAGTTCCCGGCCATCCGTAGATTCGAGAGCACGAGCGCGATAAATCCGAGCGCGATCAGCAGAGAGATGAGATTTAGAATCTTCTCCTCTTTGCTCGTCTCTCTCTTTTCCGTCTCAACAAGGCGACTCATCTCGTTTTACGTCTCCTCTGTTGTTCTCTCAATAAAACTCTCTTTTAGGAACACGGCTTATAGAAAAACCTTTTACGCAGACTTTTGCGCGTGACGCGCGAGCCCGCCTAAATCACTTTAATGGCCCATGTCGACGGACATCAGGTAGATTAAAGGGAACACGAACATCCAGACCAGATCGACGAAGTGCCAGTAGAGTCCGCTGATCTCCACGTCCTCGTGCCGCATACGATGGACGCGCACGGCTATCCATCCCAGATAAACGACGCCCGTCAGGACGTGGAACATGTGCAGGCCTGTGATGGCGAAAAAGGTCGCGCCAAAGAGCGGCGGTGCTTGCGGCCAGCGATGGGCAAATTCTTCCGCGAACTGTGTTCCCTCTTTTATTCCGAAGGGGCGCAGCCCCTCGTCTATCAAATGCTTCCACTCATAAATATGCAGGACTAGAAAGGCCAGGCCGCCGAGCATGGTGGCGAAAATCCAGAGCCGCACTTTCAGCCTGTCCTTGCGCGCAGAGGCCGCGACGGCCATGACCATCGTCAAAGAGGATGAGAGCAGGCAAAGCGTCATGACGGTCGAAAAGATGATGCTCGGGTTGAACGGGAAGGGCGTGGGCCATTGATCGCTCGCCGCGCGCACGTAGCTGTAGCCCATCAGGAGCGCCGAGAAGGTCAGCGCGTCCGAGACGATAAAAAGCCACATCCCCAGCTTTTTATGGCCGACGTGATAGGGCAGCGCGCCGCCGCTCCATTCCGTCTGGATCATTTGATCCGCTCTCGCTTCAGTCGTCACCTCTTACCTCCAAAGGAAAAGAAGTAGAAACAGATAGACCCACAGCCCGTCCATAAAATGCCAGTAGAGCCCCACTGCATTCGCCGAATCCTGCCTGCGCGCTCTCTGCTCTTTGCCGCTTTGCCCGCCCCAGGCGCGCCACAGCAGATAGCCCAGCATCACAATTCCGCCCAACAGGTGCAGCGCATGCACGGCGGTCAACAGATAAAAGAAAGAGCTGTGCGGGCTGCTCTTCAGATAAATCCCCTGCGCGACCAGCTCGCGCCAGGCCAGCCACTGCGTCAAGAGAAACCCCAGCCCCAGAAAGACTGTTGCTATCAGCCATAGACGAAAACGCTCGTCCTCATGGCGTCTAAGATAACGACGCGCGGCTTCAAAAGTAGCGCTGCTCAAAAGTATCAGCGAAGTGCTTAGCCAGAGCATCTGCGGCACGCTGATGGGATGCCAGTCGTTGGCCGTGTTCAGACGCGAGCGAACAATGTAGGCGCTCGTCAATGCCGTAAAGAGCATCGTGATCGAACAGAGCGCGACCCACATGCCTATGCGGTAGCGATGATCCGGCGTTAAGTGACGCGATGAATCGTCGCCGCCACCGCTGCCGCCGTTTGGCCCACCGCGCCGTCCGTTGCCGGGTGGAACGCCGCCGCCTTGCTTGACCCCTTTGGGACGTGTGACGGTCTTCTCAGTGCTGATGACCGTTGTCGCCATCGCCTGTAACTCTCCTTCTTGCTTCCGCGCCTTCTCTCGCCGCAGGCTCATGTACTTCCGTCGGGTCTGGCTCGGTCTGCATGATGAAATCGTTGGGCGCGCCCGGCACAGAGTATTCATACGGGCCTCTGTAAACGACCGGCGGAATCCCGGCGAAGTTGTCATGCGGAGGCGGCGAAGGGATGGCCCATTCCAGACTCGTCGCCTCCCAGGGGTTGTCACCGGCCTTCTCACCCTTAAAGATGCTCCACAGGAAATTGAACAAAAAGATGAGCTGGCTGGCGGCCGTGATGAAAACCGCGATGGAGACGAAGACGACCAGCGGGTGCAGAGATTTTAGAAACTCGTACTCCGTAAACTGCGCGTAGCGTCTGGGCATCCCGACGATGCCCATGATATGCATCGGCACAAAGATACAGTAGACGCCGACGAACGTGATCCAGAAATGAAGCTTACCCAAGCGCTCGCTCATCATGCGTCCGAACATCTTGGGAAACCAGAAAGCCACACCGGCGAACATCCCGAAGATGGCCGCCACACCCATCACCAAGTGAAAGTGCGCGAGCACGAAATATGTATCATGCATCGGCAGATCGAGCGAGGTCTGGCCCAGGACCAACCCGGTGATGCCGCCCGCGACGAACAGCGACACAAAGCCTATGGCGTAGAGCATCGGCGTATGAAAACGAATCTTGCCGCCCCACAGCGTTCCCAGCCAGTTAAAAGTCTTAATCGCCGAAGGCACGCCGATGGAGAGCGTCAGGACAGAAAACGCCATCCCGGAATAGGGGCTCATGCCGCTCATGAACATGTGATGCCCCCAGACGAAAAAGCCCAGCAGTCCTATACCGAACATCGCGAAGACCATCGCGCGATAGCCGAACACAGGCTTGCGCGCAAACGTCGCGAGGATGTGCGAGGTCGCGCCCATGCCCGGCAAGATAGCGATGTAAACCTCCGGGTGTCCGAAGAACCAGAACAGGTGTTGCCAAAGAATGGGCGATCCGCCCTTGTGATTCGTCAGCAGAGTATCGCTGACGACCAACCCGCCCGGGATAAAAAAGCTCGTCTCCGCGACGCGATCCAGCAAAAGCAGAATGCCACCGCCGAGCAGCACAGGGAATGCCAGCAGCGCCAGCACGGCCGTCGTAAACCAGGCCCAGCACGTGAGCGGCATCCTCATCAGAGACATTCCGCGACAGCGCATGTTGAGCAGCGTCGTGATGAAATTTAGCGCGCCCAAAAGAGAGCCCACGCAGAAGATGGCGATGCTGATAATCCAGAGGTTTTGCCCAGTGCCCTGCCCGGGCCCGGCGCGAAAGCCCAGCGCGCTCAAAGGCGGATAAGCCGTCCAGCCGCCGATTGGCCCAACCGTGCCGCTCGGCTTGGCGTTGAACCAGGCGGCCACGGTCGCGCTGCCTTCGGCAAAGATCGCCGTCACGAGGACTAGAAAACCTACGAGCGTCACCCAGAACGAGAGCATGTTCAGATTCGGGAACGCCATGTCGTCCGCCCCGATCTGAATCGGCAAAAAGTAGTTTCCGAAGCCGCCCTGCGGCGCGGTCGTCAGGACGAAGAAGACCATCATCGTCCCGTGCATCGTCACCAGGGAGAGATAAAACTCCGGCGACATCACGCCGCCCGGCGCGCCCAGCTTGAAGATCGATCCCAAGCCCGCCCAGGAATGTTCCGGCCAGGTCAGGCGCATGCGCATCAGCACGGACATGAACATCCCTATGAAGACGGAGACGAGCGCCAGCAAAAGATACTGTATGCCGATCACCTTGTGATCGATGCTGAAGATATATTTGCGTATAAAATTGGTCGGGGCGGGATGACGATGCACCTCTCCCTCGCCGTGCGCTTCCGCGTGGGCATCAACGGCCTCGTGCCCACCGTGCGCTGCGTCTACTTCTGCCATTGCCTTCTCCTTATCGCGTCCGTTAAAGGCCAGCACGGCGCGCCGCTCCTCTTATTTAGCCGGCGCAAGTGGATACTTCTTGAGCAATTCATTCATGCGTGTCTGGAATTTCGCCTGCGGCATTGCCATCAGCTCCGCGTGCTCGTTTTCGGGGAGCACGAGCATGTTGGCCCTCATCTTATAGTGAAGCTGCCCGCACAGCTCCGCGCAAGCGACTTCGTATTGCCCGACCTGCGTGGCCGTAAAAGGAAACGGGATATTCAAGCCGGGGACTGCGTCCTGCTTGATACGCAATTGCGGAACCCACAGATCGTGCGTCACGTCTTTCGAGCGAAGCATCAGCTCGACCTTGCGATTGACCGGCACGATTAAGGTCGAGACGACAGAGTCGTCCTTGGAGTTCGGGTCCGCATCGTCCAGGCCTATAAAGTTGAGCGAAGAATCCGAGATCAATTCGGGCTTGGTCTGGCCGAGCTTTTGATCAGCGCCCGCGTAATGAAAGTTCCATTGAAACTGCTGCGCGACGACCTCTATCTTGACGGCATCGGCGGGCGTCGCCTGAAAATGGAGCTGCGCCCAGACTCTCTGGCCAAGGACGCCCAGCCCGATAAAGATGATGGCCGTGATGACTGTCCAGACGATCTCCAGACGGTTGTTGCCGTGCGAGTAGGTGGCGCGCTCCGTGCTCTTGTTATCGCTATAACGCCAGAGCGTATAACCCAGACCGATCTGCGCGGCGGAAAAGGCCAGCCCGACGACGATGATCGTAATCAAAAACTGGCTGTCGATCTGCGGCCCGTATTCGGAGATGGAGGGCGGAAACCACCATCCCATAAAAAACAGGGCCACAGAGCCAATCGTCAAAAGCCATATCAGTATCGCCAGTGCGCGCCCCATCTCTTTTTCGTTTCTCCTTCGGGTAAATAGTCAAAGGCTCAAGCTAAAATGGGAAGATGCTTCATTGGGCCAACGCATCTTCGCCAGAGACTTTCTCAGCCGCTCAACGGTTCAAGACCATCAAGGCAAACAGCAGCGGCAGGTAGATCACGGACGCTAGCAGTAGACGGCGCGCCTGCTGTCTGGATTTTGAGATCGCCGCCGTAATACTGCTGAACAGAAAAAGCACGCCGAGCATGATCGCGCCGTAGAAATAGACCTTGCCTGAGATTCCAAGCGCGGTCGGGAGAAGACTGACGGGTAAGAGCAGCAGCGTGTAGACGACTATCTGCTGTCCCGTGATGCGGCCTTCGGGCTCGACCACCGGCAGCATGCGTATCCCTGCGCGCCCGTAATCTTCTCTGTACATCCAGGCGATGGCTAAGAAATGCGGGAACTGCCAGAGGAACAGGATCGCAAACAGCACCCACGCTTCCATGCTGAGAGCGCCGCGCGCCGCCGTCCATCCCATCAAAGGCGGCATCGCACCCGGAAACGCGCCGACCACAGTCGAGAGCGTCGTCCTGGTCTTGAGCGGCGTGTAAAGAAAGAGGTATCCGGCAATCACGGTCAGGCCAAGCAGCGCCGTCAAAGGATTGACCAGCAGCGCCAGATAGATTTCCGCTCCCGCCGTCAGAGCAAATCCGAAAGCGCACGCCTGCAAGGGCAAGAGCTTTCCCGTCGGCAAGGGTCTTGCGGCAGTGCGTCGCATCAACGCGTCCAGATCACGCTCCATGTACTGGTTGAGCGTCGCAATCCCTGACGAAAGCAGCGCGATTCCGATCATCGCGTGTGTTAACAGTAGGTAGTTGATTGGCCCACGCGCGCCCAGACAGAACCCTGCGGCAGCCGTCAGCACGATTAAAAAAGTGATGCGCGGCTTCGTCAGCTCTAGATAAGCAGAGGCAAGCGTACGCAACCCTGCGCGCTCGCTCTCTAACTCCGCACTCATCCCGCCTTGTGATAATTCGACAGCGATACTTTTCATAAAACTTCTACGCTTAGACTTGTAATTCTCCTAAATCGTCTTATGCTTCGACGAGTAAAAATTGCGGCGCGCTTTACTTGAACGGCTTTCAGGTGGTGGCGCTCGTGCGCACTGCCTGCGAAACCTGAAACGTCGAACGAAGGGGGCGAAGTCTTCGATAGACGCGCAAAGTCAGCACGACCGTCAGGGCCAGCACCAGCGCGCCCGTCGCCACATGCGCCACAGTGATGTTGACGATGGGCTTCAAGGGCTGCGGAGCGTCGGGCGAGGCGCGCCTGGCCAGATACGTCACCAGCCCAAGGCAAAGCTGCAACACCAGCAGCACAGCGCCAAGCAAAGCGGGCCGCGCCAGATACGCGTCCTTCGCGTAGAGGCTCAACACTCTGAGCAAAGTTCCTCCGAGCACGACTGTGACGACGAACGCTCCCAGGATATGCGCCAGCACCAGAGAGGTCGGCAAGTGTTCGTCCCACGCGGCGGAGTGGCGCAAGGTCGCGCCAAGCACCAACTGCATCAGCGTCACTGCGAATGCCGCTACACACAAATATCTAAGCGATGGCCCTGTGGTTTCCTCAACCGACTCGCGCGGCTCGCTCCAACCGGGCGCGGTAAAGACAGAGAGGCTGACGAGCGTACAGAAAAAGAGCTGCGCCAAAGTGGCGTGTGCCGACGAAACCCAGACGGGCAGCATCAGCTTGACCGTCAGTCCGCCCAAAAGCCCCTGCGCAATCACAGCACAGAGCGCGAACAGCCCCAGACGGCGCACCCAGCGGCGCGGCTCGCTTCGCCACAGCCAGACGTTAAGAGCGATGGTCAGCAAGCCAACAGATGTTGCGATCAGACGATGCCCGTGCTCGTAAAAGAGATTGCCGACCATAGGGGGAAAGACCCTGCCCCAGGAGAGCGGCCAATCCGGCGCGGCGAGCCCCGCGCCATTGCTCGTCACCAGCGCCCCCGCCACGATCAGAACAAAAGTCGCCGCCGTGACGAGCAACGTAAAGCGATGAAGACCACGATTCATAAAAAAGCAGTGATGAGTGACGAGTGACAAGTGACAAGTTGCGGACAAGTTTTTTTATCTTGTCACTCGTCACTCATCACTTGCCACTGTCTTTCTAATGTCCTGCGACGAGCATCGGCAGATCAATCGCGGGCAGGACTTGGAGCGAGCCGCTTTGTGGCGAAGAGGCCGTGGTCGCTCCCATCTTGAACTCCTGCGTCACAGTGCCCTTGTTATCGACCTTGATCTGCGCCGTCTTTGCGCCGAACTTTTCATGCCAGGCTTCGAGCGTGTAAGTGCCCGGCGGAACATTCTTGATCTCGAACGTGCCGTCCTCTTTCGTCACGGCGAAGAACGGGTGCTTGAGCACGCCGATCCAGGCCTTCATCCAGGGGTGCTGGTTGCACTTGACCGGAATCAGGACTTCGGCGCGTTTGAAGGTGGCCGTAATCGGCGGCGCGTTCTGTCCCTGCGCCGTATTGAACGGATCGTTATTCTTGGGCTGCACGTTGACGTTGTGCGTCGTCGGATCAGAGTTGGTGACGTTCAGTTTTTGTCCGACCTGCACGGCGATGACGTGCGGCACATAATGACAGCCGTTTTGATCCAGCCTCGCCTCTGCGGGCGCGTCCCATTTGAAGCTGTCGATCTTCTTAGACCCTTCCGTCGTCTGCCCGTCCTTGAGATAGACGAACACGTATTCGACCGCGCCGTTCTTGACCACGATGTCCTCTGCAACGGCGTTCGGATTCTTGGCCGCGCACGCTCCGTCGGCGGCCATGTCTATCTGTTTCGCCTCAGGCGGGGTTGTGCCGTCAAAGAGCACCTTGCCCGTGATCGTGCCCTCGTTGCCGGTGGTCTTGTACGGAGCGCCCGCCGTCTCCGCCGGTGTATCCTCGTCGTCAAGATCGTCGTCGCCTCCACCACAGGCCACGACGAAAGTGAGCAAAGAGAGCACTAGAAAAAGTGCGAGCCAGTATCGTCTGCGTTTGGGTAACATGATTACTTCCTCTGATTATAAATATAAAGCTGAAGCCTGACCAACCGGGCGGCCAAGCTTCAAGGTGAAAAGTTGACTGCCCTGCGGTGCGCCACTGCCACCACGTTCATATCCAAATGCGTTGGCGCGCGCCCCGAAGGCCGTATGTATGAAACGGCACTGCCGCCGATCCTCCGGCGCGAGCGTCCACGCCACGCGGGCGCTGCGCGACTGACTCCCTGTTGCGCGGGCGCGGCAGATTCAGTCTCCTTCGGCGCGGGCGAGCCGCCGCTCGTCGCCGGAGGCGAAGTCGAAGCCAGACGACGCTGCTCGTCCGCCGTCAACTCGAACATATAACGTACGAGCAAATCTGCATGATCGCCATGAAACTCGTTGAAAGCGGGCGGCGTCTCTCCGCTAAAGACCCAGCGCTCGCCGTCCTT
>DATLMN010000095.1:0-31232 GCA_035537255.1 Pyrinomonadaceae bacterium
TCGTGCTTGGCATCTTCGGTGCGGCGCTGCTTTACGGCGACGGCATCATCACGCCAGCCATCTCCGTGCTGGGCGCAATCGAAGGCTTGAACGTGGCGACGCCGCTGTTTGCGTCTTACGTCGTTCCCATCACGATTGCGATCATCGTCGGACTGTTTCTCATACAGAGTCGAGGGACGGCGAAAGTCGGACGCCTTTTTGGGCCCATCATGCTGGTGTGGTTTTTAGTCATAGCTTTGCTCGGCGTGATGCAGATCATGCGCCATCCGTCCGTCATCGGCGCTTTCAACCCCGCTCATGGATTCAATTTTTTTCTGCGCAACGGCTGGCACGGCTTCCTTGTGCTCGGCACGGTCTTTCTAGTAGTCACGGGCGGCGAAGCCCTCTACGCGGACATGGGCCATTTCGGCAAGAGACCGATTCGCCTCGTCTGGTACACGATAGTGCTGCCCGCACTGTTGCTCAATTATCTGGGTCAGGGCGCTTTGCTCATAGAGAACGCGGCGGCCGCAGAGAATCCTTTCTACAATCTCGCGCCCGCGTGGGCTTTGTATCCGTTGATCGTGCTGGCGACGTGCGCCGCGATCATCGCCTCGCAAGCCCTTATCTCCGGCGCATACTCGCTGACGATGCAGGCCATCCAGTTGGGCTTCATGCCGCGCCTGAAGATTGAGCACACTTCTTCGACAGAGATGGGGCAGATTTATATCCCTGCGCTCAATTGGGCTTTGATGATCGGCTGCATCGTGATCGTCATAGGGTTCGGGTCGTCCAGCAATCTGGCCGCCGCTTACGGCGTGGCCGTCACCGCCACGATGGTCATCACGACTATTTTGCTTGGCGTCGTCGAGCGCAATAAGTGGGGATGGAGCTTGCCGATGGTGCTCTCGCTCTCGGGCTTTTTCCTGATCATTGATCTGGCGTTCTTCGGGGCGAACATCATCAAGATTCCGCACGGCGGCTGGTTTCCGCTCGTCGTCGGAGCGCTGATCTTCCTGTTGATGACGACCTGGAAAAAAGGACGGCGCATCCTCGCCGCCAGGCTGTTGTCGCGCGCCCATCCGATTGAAGATTTCCTGCGCGACATCGCCAAGCACCCGCCTGTGCGCGTGCCGGGCACGGCAGTCTTTATGAACGGCACGGCGGCGGGGACTCCGCCCGCGCTGATGCACAACCTCGAACACAACAAGGTACTGCACGAGCGCGTTGTGCTTTTGACCGTGAAAACCAAACAGTTGCCGTACGTCGAGCCGGAAGCGCGCGTGCAGGTCGAGTCTCTAGGCCACGAGTTTTACCGCATGATTATCAATTACGGATTTATGGAAGACCCGGACATCCCGAAAGTTTTAGAGACGATGGAACTGCCCTCTCCTCGCTTCGAGTCTATGAACACGACCTTCTTTCTCGGTCGCGAGACGGTGATCGCTGGCAAGCACCCTGGCATGATGATCTGGCGTGAAAAGCTGTTCGCCCTCATGTCTCGTAACGCATCGAGCGCGACCGCCTATTTTTGTCTGCCGCCGAATCGCGTCGTCGAACTGGGCTCGCAGATCGAAATTTAAAGCAGAACTGAATTGTATGAGCCAGCAGCCACGCATCCTCGTCGTCGATGACGAGCCGCAGATCGCGAGAGTCTTACGTACTGGCCTCAAGACTCACGGGTACGATGTGCGCGTCGCAGCCGATGGAGTCTCTGCGCTGGAAACCTTCGGCGACTGGCATCCTGATCTTGTCATTACAGACCTCGCGATGCCGAACATGGATGGGCTTAAACTATGTCGCCGCCTGCGAGAGACCTCACAGCTTCCGATCATCGTCCTCTCTGTGCGCGGCGAAGAAAAAACCAAAGTCGAAGCCTTGGACGCCGGTGCGGATGATTATGTCACCAAGCCTTTCGGGATGGATGAATTGCTGGCGCGCGTCCGCGCTCAACTGCGGCGCGCCAAGACGCCTTCCGTGAATCAAGCCTCGCCCGCTGTTTTAGAAGAAGGCGACTTTCAACTTGACCTTGAATCTCGCAGGGTCTTCGTCTGTGGAGCGGAAGTCCACCTCACGCCCAAGGAGTACGACCTGCTTGTACACTTTGTGCGACACGCTGGCAAAGTCCTCACGCATCGCAATCTGCTCGGCGCTGTGTGGGGCGGCAACTACACTGAGCAGGGCGAGTACCTGCGCGTGTTCGTCGGGCAACTGCGGAAAAAGATCGAGTCTCATCCATCGACTCCTCGCTATATCCTGACAGAGCCTTGGGTCGGTTATCGCTTCGACCCGGGCTCATAAAAAATTCCCTCTTCAAACTCCCTCTTTCAGTCTTTACAAACTTTTTATAAATCCTTTACGCCATCCTTATAGACGGCCGAGTAACATCGCGTGTGTTGACAAATCGGTCTGCCGAAGTTGCTCGCCGTGCTTCACCAAGAGGCATTTTGAGAAGGGCAACGCGGGGGAACCAACGCTCTGCGCGCCGTTTGTCGTGCGGAGCAAGGGGCGTATCGCTTTAGGTGCGGCGTGGCAGGAGGCCGCATAAGGAGAGCGTAGGACACTTCCTTAAGTCCGAGCCCGCCAGCTAACCCCGCAGGCTTAAAGGGAAGAGGCAAAGCCGTCGCGATGAAGTTTCAAGGGCGCGGAAGCTGTTTGCTTTCCGCGCCCTTCGTCGTGCGGGCTTCAAACCGTAAGGGCGGAACATGAACAAGATATATGTCTTGCAAAAGGATGAGCTGGGCGGCGAGCTTTACAAAAGAATTTACTTGCTCATCACAAAGAACCTTTGGAGTCGGCAATCAATCGGCGCGAGCGTAGGACTCATCGGCGGGTTGCTGTCAATCATCCTGGGCTCGATGCTTTGGGCCGTTGTGCCCTTCCTGATGCGAGGTAGTTTCGGATCGGTTTTGAACGCAGTAGAAATACTGTTTTTCGCTCTCTCCCTTCCGCTGCTGGCGCTGGGCGTGTACTGTCTGGACCTACTGGAAAAGAGTCCCCCAATCCTTCCCCTACCGGCAGGGTCTCAGCTTAAGACTTCAGGCAGCTACCGGCGCTTTCATCCCCAACATCCAAACAACAACTGATCGCTTAATCCCTGTCTGGGGTTCTGCTTTAGCCCGCTTCGTTGGAGACCGAAGGGATTATGGTCACGTCGATAAAAAGGCTGCTCGTCGGCAACCCGCTCAGGACGGAACAGGCCGCACACGAGCGCCTGTCGAAGAAGACCGCGCTGGCGGTCTTTTCTTCCGACGCTCTTTCTTCGACGGCGTATGCGACCGAAGAGATTTTGCTAGTGCTTGCGGCGGCCGTGGCCTTCGGTCAGACCGTTGCCTTCCACTACGTCGTGCCGATCTCCGTCGGCATCGGTGTGCTGCTTGTCATCGTGGCGACGAGCTATCGGCAAACGATTCATGCCTACCCTTCGGGCGGCGGAGCATACATCGTCGCGAAAGAGAATCTGGGAACGACTCCGGGACTAGTCGCCGGAGCATCGCTGCTGGTCGATTACGTTTTGACCGTCTCAGTCTCGATTGCTGCGGGCGTGGCGGCGATCACCTCTATGGTGCAGGGGACGCGCTTCCACTGGCTTGACGATCACAAGGTCGCGTTGTGTCTTGTGTTCATCACCTTTATCGCCATCGCTAATCTGCGCGGCGTGCGAGAATCGGGCGCGCTGTTTGCGACGCCGACTTATGCCTTCGTCATCTGTTTTCTGTTTATGATCGGCTACGGCATCTTTCACTATCTGCTGTACGGCGGCGCAGTGCCTGTTCCCACGGCGGACGATTTGAAAGTCGCCGAAGGATACAAGCTTCAGCCCGTCACACTGTTTCTGATACTAGGCGCATTCTCGAACGGTTGTGCCGCGCTGACAGGCATAGAGGCCATCTCCAACGGCGTGCCCGCTTTCAAAAAGCCCGAAGCACGCAACGCTTCGACGACGCTCGTTATCATGGCCGCGCTGTTGACGACGATGTTCCTGGGCACAAGCGTCATGGCTTACCTTTACGGCGTACACCCGCACGAGAACGAGACCGTCATCTCGCAGTTCGGTCGCATCATCTTCACGGGCGCGTTCGGCTGGTTCTATTACGTGGTGCAGATCGTGACGGCGCTGATTCTGGTGCTCGCCGCTAATACTTCATTCGCGGATTTCCCGCGCCTCGCTTCACTGCTCGCGCGCGACCGCTTTTTGCCGCGCCAGTTCGCTAATCGCGGCGACAAGCTTGTCTTCTCCAACGGCATAGTCATCTTAGCCATCTTCTCAAGCATCCTCGTCGCAGCATTCGGTGGCGACACTTCACGCCTGATTCCGCTCTATGCGGTCGGAGTCTTCCTCTCGTTCACGCTCTCGCAGACGGGCATGGTGCGTCACTGGCTAAAAGAGAGAGCGGAGGCGCAGTCTAAAAGAGTTGTGGCCGAGGACGAGCCGAGGGAGATACACCTTTTCGATCAGGGCGAGGATAAAGGGCAGCCGTTGCCGGATGCCGGGCTGGCGGCGGCTGAAACGCACAGTCCATATTTTGTGCATGACGAAGTGACGGACGCCACGCACTGGAAAAAATCCATCGCCATCAACGGGCTCGGCGCAATCGCCACATTCGTCGTGCTCTGTGTCTTTATCATTACCAAGTTCATGCACGGCGCTTGGATCGTGGTCGTCGTCATCCCGCTTCTAGTCTTAATGTTCCGCGCGATTCATAAGCATTACCAGGGAGTAGCGAAGCAGCTTTCCACAGAAGGCTTAGAGCCGCTGCACCTCATCAACAATACTGTCATCGTGCCGATCTCAGGCATTCATCGCGGCGTCATCAACGCGCTGCAATTCGCCAAATCAATCTCACCCGACGGGGTCAAGGCCGTCTACGTGGACTTTGACGAAGAGGCTACGCACAAGCTCAAAGAGAAATGGGAGCAGTGGGGCTCTGGCGTGGAGCTGGTGGTGCTTCCGTCGCCTTATCGAGAGTTGACGCGTCCGCTGCTGCGTTACGTCAACCGTCTGAGGCGTAAGGGCGACGATAACTTCGTGACCGTAGTGTTGCCGGAGTTTATCCCGGCCCGCTGGTGGCAACAGCTTCTTCATAATCAAAGCTCGCTGCTTTTGAAAGGCTCTCTGCTCTTTAGAAAGAGCGTGGTCGTCGTCAGCGTGCCGTATCACCTGGAGCACTGAAGCGAGAAATGCTGTTAAGGAGTGGGGCTTAACCTATACAATAATGGGCGTGTGGATCAAAGGATATGAGCAGAGGCGTTACGGCTACCTTGTGGCCGTCATCGGCGTCATCGTCGTCACCGCCGTGCTCAAGCTCTTCGGCGAGCATATCAACTCGACGACCGTTGGTCTCGGCCTGCTCCTCGTAGTGCTTCTCGTCGCCACTCTGTGGGGCTCACGCCCCGCCGTGCTGGCTTCACTGCTCGGCGTCGTCTGCTTCAACCTGTTTTACCTGCCTCCTGTGGGCAGGCTCACCATCGACGACCCTGATAACTGGATCGCGCTCTTTGCGTTTCTCGTGACGGCCGTGACCGCCGGGCAACTTTCGGCGCATGCGAAGCGGCGCGCAGAAGAGGCCGATGAAGGACGGCGCGAGATCGAGCGCCTGTATACGGAGCTTCA
This sequence comes from Pyrinomonadaceae bacterium, assembly GCA_035537255.1. GTDB lineage: Bacteria > Acidobacteriota > Blastocatellia > Pyrinomonadales > Pyrinomonadaceae > DASQYE01. Next base: position 5,594 of record DATLMN010000095.1, read on the forward strand.
GGAGGCATTCGAGCGCGCGAGCCAGGCCAAGGCTCTTGAGCAAAGCGAGAGATTAAAGTCTGCGCTGCTGGATGCCGTCACGCATGACCTGCGCACGCCGCTCACCTCCATCAAAGCATCAGTCACTACGCTGCTCGACGATCCCGGTTCTAAAACTGAAGACGAACGGATTGGCACGCTCGACGCGGACGGGCGGCGCGAGATGCTCGAAGTCATCGACGAAGAGTCCGACAGGCTCAACCGCTTCGTCGAAGGGCTGATGGAGCTGGCGCGTATAGAGGCCGGAGAGATGCACCTGCGCAGGCGCTGGGGTTCGGTCGAAGAGATCGTCACGACTGCTCTGGAACGTGCCGCACCTTTGACACGCGATCACAGGATTGATGTCACGCTTGATGAAGGACTGCCGACTGTGCGCGTGGACGATAGGGCTGTGGCAGAGGTCATCTATACTCTGGTTGACAATGCCGCGAAGTATTCGCCTGTGGGAACAAAGATCAACGTGGTCGCCAAAAGTGCGGACGATCAGATGGTGCGTCTGAGTGTTGAAGACGAGGGACAGGGTATTCCCTTAGAGCTGCGCGAGCGTGTCTTTGACAAATTCTTTCGCGCGATGCGAGACGGCGACTCCGGCACGCGCGAGCCGTCGGGTTCGGGAATGGGCTTGGCCATCGCCAAAGGGATTGTCGAGGCGCACGGCGGGCGCATCTGGATCGAAGACAACACGGCGGGCCGTGGGAGTCGCTTCGTGGTCACGCTGCCCGTCGGCGTCGATGTTGAAAACGGAATGGACGATGGCCGGGTGTCAGCTATCAGCGAAGATGAACGACAGGCCGCGCATTCTCATCATTGAGGGACGAGCTGCCCGATCACGCTTGTGTTGCTTCGGACGCTTTGATCCGGGCTATTAGATCAAATTTCAATAGAGTGCCTGGCACGCGGCATTCACCACAGAGACACAGAGAACACAGAGGAAGCACGGAGGTTTGAATCTCTAACTCTCTGTGCAATCTCCGTGTCCTCTGTGCCTCTGTGGTGAGTTGCAACGTTCCTTACATTCAACTGAAAGCTGATGGAAAAATCCTCTCACAGCCTGCCCGAATGTTTATAAAACATTTACGAACCTTTTATCCCTTTCTTATACGCGGCGCAGTAGCATCCTTCATTAATGAATACAACTTACGAATCATTAAATGAAAGAGCGGAAATTGATCTCTATCGGGATATGGAGTCGCTGATAAAGAAGAACCCACGGGCTTGGCAATCCGTCTGCGCCGTATTGGGACTCGTGGGCGGCGTCATCGCACCCATCCTCGGGGCGACCTCAGACGTATTGACATGGTTCGTCCCTTCACAAACGGTCAATGCTTACCTGCATGTCTCAAGTATCGTCTTATGCGCACTGACCCTTCCACTTTTAGTGCTCGGCGCATACTGTCTTGACCTGCTGGAAGCAAAGGCTGCTTGGCCCACAGATGTGCTTGAGGAGGGAAAGAGCATTTAAGCTCAAACCGCGACGGGCACGTCCAGCACCTCACGTAATTTGCGTGTCAGGGTGTCAGGCGTGAATGGCTTTTCGATGAAGGCCATCCCTTCATCCAATACGCCGTGATGAACAATCGCGTCGTCCGTATAGCCAGACATGTACAGCACCTTCATCTCTCTGCGGACGGGCGATAATTGCTCCGCCAGCTCGCGACCGCTCATCTGCGGCATTACCACGTCGCTGAGCATCAAATGTATTGGGCCAGCATGGCGCTCTGCGACAGTCAACGCCTCCTGACCATGCGTCGCTTCCAAGACCTGATAGCCGCTCTCCTGAAGAATTTCTCTGGTCATGTTGCGCACCATCTCTTCATCTTCGACCAGCAACACGGTCTCAGTCCCGGCGGGCGCTTTGGTCTCAATGCTCGTCTTAAATTCTTCGGCGGGACTATCAACGCACGGCAGATAAATCTTAAAGGTCGTGCCCCTTCCTACTTCCGAGTAGACCCAGACGTTTCCGCCAGACTGCTTGACGATTCCGTAGACGGTCGAAAGCCCCAGGCCCGTGCCCCTGCCAACTTCCTTGGTCGTAAAGAAAGGCTCGAAGATTCGCGCCTGCGTCGCGGCGTCCATTCCGCATCCGGTATCGCTAACGGCGAGCATGACGTATCTTCCGGGAGGAACGGAGACATGTCGTCTGGAATACTCTTCGTCTATGTAGACGTTGTGTGTCTCGATGGTGAGCTTGCCCCCTTTGGGCATCGCATCGCGCGCATTGACAGACAGGTTCATCAGCACCTGCTCGATCTGGCCCGGGTCGGCTTTGACTTTGCCTAAGTCCGGCATCAGTCCGATTAACAGGTCTATGTCTTCGCCTATGAGACGCTGCAACATCTTGTTGGTCTCGAAAATAACGTGGTTAAGATCGAGCACCTTGGGTTGCATGATCTGCTTGCGGCTAAAGGCCAGGAGTTGGCGAGTGAGCGAGGCCGCGCGTTCTCCGGCTGCCTGGATCGTTTCCAGTTTGTAATAGAGCGGATCGTCTTTCTCAAGGCGTCTCAAGGAAAGTGAAGTATGACCGTTGATGACTGTCAGCAGGTTGTTGAAGTCGTGGGCCACTCCGCCCGCAAGCTTTCCGACGGCCTCCATTTTCTGCGCCTGGCGCAGTTGTTCCTCGCTCCTACGAAGTGCCTCCTCCGTCTTCTTACGCATAGTAATATCACTGGCGAGCACAAGCTCTGCCCGACGCCCTGCAAAGCTCAAAGGGTAAGAAGTGATCTCAACATCGATGAGCTGGCCGTCCTTCTTCTGATGTCGCCAAGCGCCCGCCTCATCTCTGCCGGATAAAACCTGCGAGATGTTTTGGAGCAGCGCCGGAACATCTTCGGCAGGGCGTATGTCCTTGATCGTCATCGACAGAAATTCTTCGCGCGAATAACCGTAGCAATGCACGGCCGCTTCGTTGATGGCTAAGAAGGAGAGAGTTTCCAGATCATAGACCCACATCGGGAAGGGGTTGCTTTCGAAAAGCATCCGGTAACGAGCTTCCGAATCACGCAGAGCTTTGTCCGCCAATTCGCGCTCAGCCACCTCTTTTTCGAGCCCGCAGTTTGCCGCCTCAAGCTGTCCTGTGCGTTCGACTACGCGGCGTTCCAACTCTTCATTCAGGTTTTCGCTTTCAGCCGTCCGCCCGGCGATGTTCCACATTTCGCTGATGCTGCGCTTGATCGCAATCAACAGGAATGTGTCTTCAAAAAGCACCCATCCCGCGTGCTCAAGCCAGCGCCACTCGCTCGCAGTGATTACTCCGTAAACGGATTGCGGCCAGAAAACGCCGCGCAGAAAGTGGTCTGCGGCCACAACCAGCGTCGCCGGAACAAGCACGCGCCAGTCTCTGTAGAACGAGAGGAAAGCAAGTGAGCCGAAGACGTGAAAGTGAGTCTCAATCCTCCCGCCCGTCAGGTGAATCAGCAAAGCTCCCATCAACATCTGTCCGACCGCGACCGTGTAGCGCGTAGAGGGTCGCCCTGGCTGCGAGAGCGCGAGCATGATGGGAAGGGAGCTGATCGCGCCGCCCAGAATGATCGCGGCCCAGACGTGCAGGTGTGTCTGGCTTGTCGTCCCGGCCCAGGTCAGCGGTGAAATCCAGTAGGCTGCGATGATGCCCGCCACCCACTGAATCGCCATCAGGAGCGCAAACATACGGTCTGTGCTCTGACAGATATTCTGCTGGTGTTCGCTGAAGATTTCCGTCACTCGAAGCCTGGTCGCTTCACGTCTATCTAAATTAGTGTTCATTGCTTTTATGTTCTGACCGAAGACATTCAGAATTTTTATCGAATAGCGGACAGCCGAAGACGAAGGTCTCGGCGCGTTCTGTCACCTTTTCATTGACGAGCGAGATGATGGCGCTGCGGCCCGCGTTATCGCCGGAGTGTCCGCGTGAGCCTGTTATCCCTCCGCTGAACAGCAGGTCTCCTGAGGCATCGTAGAGAATTGTTTGGCCGGAAGTTGAAGAGTTAAAAAGGCGCGCCTCAAGCCCACGGTCGTCAACTATCACGCTGACTCCTGGAATGCCGGCGGCCGTTTGCCAGAGATCGGTTTTCTCCCAATCCTCGGAAAAGCCTGCGGGTTTAAGAAAGAGCACGTACGCGTTCAAACGTCCCTGGGCGTGAGCCATAATCTCTGCCAGCTCACCAACGGTCGCTCGCGAGCAGGGGCAGTGCGGGTGAACGGTCAAGACCAGTGTGGCGCGATCCAGTGGGCGTTGAATGCGGCTGTCAGCGGGCCACATCCGAGGCGGCTTCGCACCGACGCCGGGAGTATTCTCATAGCCCCATAGAATCCACAGACCCGTACTGACAGCCAGCAGCCACAAAACAGTAAAGGTAAATAGAACGGGTTTGAGCGCTCTGGGCCGCGACGGCTGCGACGCCTCAAGCTCTTTGGCGCGGGCCAACTTAAAAGCAAATCTCATCAAATGTATGTCCCGGGTGGGATGATGATTTTCAATCCCAAGTGCAACTCTTCCGAGTTGTATCTATTTTGAATTTTGCGGGCGTTCGAGGTAGGTACTGGCGAAGTCAGAATGCAGTAGCAAGCGGTCACAATGACGGGTAAATCGCTCACTTAGGCACTATCTGTGTGCCTAAACGTACCTTAACATATTATCTGGCACGTTCCATACCAGAAAATAATCGGCCACTATCTGCTTGAAGCAAAAGAGACGGTTATCCAAGCTTATTGGGCAGCATAATCGTCTAGCAAAAACAGCCAGCAAATAGCAAAAACAGCCAAGTGAATCTGCTTGCTTTCCAAAGGGTTTGCCTTTAAGGTGCGTCCTGCACCTGAGCTTTCTCTGCCTCCAGAGATCAGGAAACCAATGTTGACTCGTAAGGCAAAGTCGTCCTCTTCTTACCTCAGACCAGACTGAGCATGGCCGGGAGCGGGGTTAAGGACGCGACAGGAGCAACAGGCACTCAGGAGTCACAGACACTCGCGTCTCTGCGACAAGAATCAGACTGACAGAGGAGATGTGAAAAGGGGTAAGGCGAGACCGCGCTCTTCGTTGGAAGAGGAGCGGAGAGGTCTTGGTGTCTGAGGAGGGAGCGTCGGGAGCAACAGAAGAGAGCAACGAGTCGCGCCAGCGACGTGCGGTAGCCTTGCCCGCCGATGAACAGGTCAGGCGCTGAAGTTACTTCTTTCCTTAAACCAAACTACAATCTTCAATTCAAAAAAGTTCGATGTGAAATAGTAGCCTGCTGGTGTGTCCGCCTGTAACACTCTTATTCGATCAGACCCGAATCCCACCTCAAAGAAGAATAAGGTTATAGAAGTTGCGAGCATCTGTGCTCATTGCCGGTTGCCGCTCCACTTCACTCCGCGCGGAAAAGTTAAAGTTCCTTCTCTCATCTAAATCCTGTCTTTATCTCATGCCTCAAAAAACGCTCGCGCAAAGGAGAATAGTTGATGAGCGGTGATGTGTTGGACGCTGAATTGATCAGCCCTTACGGAGGTCACTTGAAAGACCTGCTCGTGCCGCCCGCTGAGCGAGAGGACTCTCTTCTTAAAGCCTCGGGATTGCCGCACGTGCAGCTTACGCAGAGAAACCTTTGCGACCTTGAGCTGCTCGCTACAGGTGGGTTTTCCCCACTCGATAGATTTATTGGCGAGAATGATTATCAGCATATTCTAGGGGAAATGCGTCTGGCCAGCGGAATCTTGTTTCCAATACCGATCACCCTGGCGGTTGATCCTTTCCCGGAACTTAAATTGGACGCGGAGATCACTCTGACCGATCAGCGCAACAATGTGGTCGCGACAATGCGCGTTGAAGAGATTTATGAAAGGGATTGGCAAGAGGAGGCTCAGTCCGTATGCCGTACGACGGATCATCGCCACCCGTTTGTCGCCGAAATGCATTCGTGGAAAAAGCTAAACATCTCCGGGGAATTAAGAGTCATTGAGCTGCCAAAGCATTATGATTTCCAAAGCCTGCGCATGACGCCGTCGCAGGTGAGAGCGCGGCTGGCTTCGCTCGGACACGCCAACGTGGTTGCCTTTCAGACTCGAAATCCGCTGCATCGCGCGCATGAAGAGTTGACTATGCGAGCTGCCGCAATGATTAATGGAAGCCTTTTGCTCCATCCATCCGTGGGCATGACCAAGCCGGGCGACATAGATCATTACACCTGCGTGCGATCTTATAAGGTGCTCACCGAACGTTATTATGACCCACATCGTACGGTGCTCGCGTTGCTTCCGTTGGCGATGCGTATGGCCGGGCCGCTTGAAGCCGTCTGGCACGCGATCATTCGCAGGAATTTCGGCGTCAATCATCTGATCGTAGGGCGCGATCATGCGAGCCCCGGAGTGGATTCCAATAACCGGCCCTTCTATGGGCCATATGACGCACAGGAGCTGCTCAATACGCACAGCGCAGAGGTCGGCGTTAAGCCCGTAACCTTCTCCGAAATGCGCTACATGCCGGAAGAAGAGTGCTATGAAGAATCGTCGAAAATCCCCGCAGGCAAAAGGACTGCTTCCATTTCCGGCACCGAAGTCCGTGAGAGTTATTTGCAGCGAGGGCGCACTTTGCCGCGCTGGTTCACGCGACCGGAAGTGGCGCGCATCCTGGCCCAGGCATATCCTCCGCGCCACCAGCAGGGAGTCTGCATCTGGTTCACGGGTTTGAGCGCGTCCGGCAAGTCGACGACCGCAGAAGTTCTCACCAACTTACTTCTTGAGCATGGGCGTCGTGTGACTCTGCTCGATGGCGATATTGTGAGAACGCATCTGTCTAAGGGATTGGGCTTTAGCGCCGAAGACCGTGATGTCAATGTTCGCCGCATAGGGTTTGTCGCTTCCGAGATTGTCAGACACGGCGGAGTGGTCGTGGCCGCTGCGATCAGCCCTTATCGCGTCAGCCGCAATGAATGCCGCGCGCTGGTCGGAAATGATAACTTCGTCGAAGTTTTCGTCGATACTCCGATAGACGTGTGTGAGCAGCGAGACCCGAAGGGCATGTATTCCCTTGCGCGAGCGGGCAAGATAAAAGAGTTCACGGGTGTCGATGATCCTTATGAGCCGCCGCAAAATCCGGAGATCATTCTCGAAACGATTACAACTTCAGCGGAAGAAAATGCGCACCGCATCATAGCCTTTCTGATCGAGCGTCGATACTTACTTCCACCCTCTTCCGAAGAGATAGCAGCCGAGGAAGAAGCTTTGGCCCTTTAACAAATCCAAAATCAATGGGCCCAGCGTAAGTGTCAGTGGGCCCACATTGAACGCGTTGGGCCAATTCTTGTAAAAAATTCGTCAATTCTCCGACTGGCGAACGAAAATTTGGAGAAAATACGAACGTTCGTACGAAATAGTATTGATGCGGGACGAGATTCAGGTTAAGATGCAAGAAATTTTGCTAGTCGAGCTTCGCCGCTTTGACATCCACTGGACTCTTTACGAAAGGGACACACCTATACCGGGCAGGGCGAGGGCGTTTCAGTCTCTAATATTGTTTGTCTCCAAAATTGCTTTACGAGGTGACAAGAATAAAAAATCAAAACAAAGAGTTCCTCAATCATAAAAATTCACTGCGCTCGCTTCCTCCGATAACCTACCTGAGCGAAACGATCAAGCTGAAACCCTGAGAGAGAGCAGCGCTGTCGAAGTGATTCTCACCGACGATCCGTATCGTCGGGGGCGCAGTGTACGCCAAAGATGCCGCCCGAGTGCCGCATCAGGAATTGATTCTGGCTTCCGCATCTCTGATCACGCTCAGAAGTTGCGTCAGAAGCCGCCGGGCACGCTTACTCAATTCCGTTTTCCAAAGCGGGATCAGAACTTGGTCAGAGCCATGAAAGACGCAGCCAAGAGCCGATCCGCCGTCCCTTTGAAGAGCCGAAGGGTTTCGAGTTCTAAGACCTTTCTTTTGCCGTTGACGCTTTCATGTTGCGTCCTTGTCGCAGTAGCGGCGATTAGCTTTTTACCGGAGTTGAACGCGCAGGCTCGCGCTGCGCTCTCAAACGTAAGCGGCAATAGTGAGCAGCTCAAATCAGGCGCGCCGTGGCGCTCGTCCCCGTTGGAGATAGGAGAGAACAGTTTGCCTGCGACGACTCATTCATATCTATCGCCTCTGGACGAGCGGTCAGCCAAGGGCAGCACAGCATCGCAGGATGGTCTCTGGCAGCAGATAGACGAACAGAATCCGTCCAGGGATGTTCAGGCGAACAAAGTCGTTCCGAAGTCGTACCGGATGGTGAAGCTCAATCAGGCGGCGCGTGCAGAAATTCTGCGGCGCGCCCCTTTGGAGTTCACCAAGGCCGCCGGAGAGAGACAGGTCTTGATCGCTCTGCCGATGCCTAACAAGACATTTGCCAGATTTCGCATAGAGGAGTCGCCGATTATGGAGCCCACGCTGGCCGCGCGGTTTCCTGAAATAAAGACTTACAGGGGCAAGGGGATTGATGACCCGACGGCCACCGTGCGCTTTGATTGGACGCCAGCAGGATTGCATGCCATCGTCCTATCGGCTCAAGGGACGGTCTTCATAGAGCCTTATGGCAAAGGAGACACCGGCACATACATCAATTACTACAAACACGATCTGCCCGCTGACGCAGATGCTTTTCTCTGCTCAACCCTTGAAGCTCAAGAAACGATGGCACGCGTGCGCAATGTGCAAAGTAAAGCGCACGCCTTCGCCGCGCCACTGTTTGCTACGGGAGCGATTCTGCGGACGTATCGTCTTGCCCTGGCGGCTACGGCTGAATACACGCAGATTTATGGCGGGGGAACTACGAGCGGGGCGCTGGCTTCGATGACGACGACCATCAATCTCGTCAACGCGATCTACGAGCGCGATCTGGCGATTCGTCTCGTCCTGATCGCCAACGAGACGGACATTATTTTTACCGATCCGGCCACCGACGGTTATACGAGCGATGATGTCAACACGATGTATAACCAGAATCAGAGCATCCTCGATGCGAGAATTGGCCCGGCCAATTATGACATCGGGTATGTCTTCGATGGGCACATCTTCAACTTCACACCGGGACGCTATTTCTATCAAGGCAGAGGAGAGGTCGGCAGCGTGTGCGTCGGCGGGCTCAAGGCTAAGGGAGTCTCGATCTTTCGCTCGCTTGAGCCGTCGGCCACCACCGCCGTCTTCGTGACCGCCCACGAGATGGGCCACAAGCTCGGGGCCACGCACACTTTCAACGGGACGACGACTTCGAATTGCGCGGACGGGCGCGTCGCTTCGACCGCTTACGAGCCGGGAACAGGCTCGACGATCATGGGTTATAGAGGAACGGCGGGAACTAACGCGCCTTACTTCCCACTGTGCGGCGGCGAGGACTTGCATTCGACGGACACTTACTTCCACGCCGCAAGCATTCTACAGATCACTAACTTTACGACGGTGGGTAGCGGCAGTAGCTGCGCCGGGCAAATAATCACAGGAAATAATCCGCCGACGATCAATGCCGGGCCAAACTATAATATTCCGCGAAGCACTCCCTTCACGCTCACGGCGCAGGCCACAGACCCTGAAGCCGACGCGCTCACCTACTGCTGGGAGCAATACGATCTTGGCCCAGCGGCTCCGCCCAACACTGACGACGGCTTTCGTCCGATCTTCCGCTCTTTCGCTCCGGTGACGAGTCCCGCCAGAACATTTCCACAGTTGGCGGATATTTTGTCCGGCACACAGACCTTCGGCGAATCGCTGCCCGTGACGACTCGCGCGATGAACTTCCGCGTGACGGTGCGCGACAATCATTCGGGCGGTGGCGGCACGAACACGGGCTCAATGCGCGTCAATGTCATCGGAGGCAGCGGGCCTTTTACTGTCACTCAGCCGACTTCCTCGACTGTGTGGACAGGCGGCTCCACGCAGACCGTGACGTGGAACGTCGCCAATACGTCTAGCGCGCCCGTGAGCTGCACGGCGGTTCGCATTCTGCTTTCGCTCGATGGTGGAAATAGTTTCAACATCATCCTGGCCTCGAACGCGCCTAATAACGGCTCGGCCAACGTGAGCGTTCCCAACGTCCAGACTTCGGCGGCGCGCGTCAAGGTGGAAGCGCTCGGCAACATCTTCTTTAACATCTCGCTTCCGAGCTTCACCATCACACCTTCGGGCAATACGACTGCGCTTGCGTTGCTGACGGAAGCCAATAGTGCGAGGGCCATTGCGCTAGATTCTGTGACGATGATGCGCGACCCGTTCCCGCTGGCTACGATACACAACTTCAGTACAGATCAGCGCACTCGCGTATCTCTTTTCGCCGTCGGTATTGAGCCGGCAGCCGGCGAAGACCTTTCGACCCTGACGGCTCAGGCCGAAGATGGTCAAAACACCTATCCGTTGAAAGTAGAGTATGTCGGGAAAGTTCCGAACTTTAGCTGGCTAACACAGATCGTCGCCAGGTTGCCGGATAACGTCGGAGGCGCAAAGGACGTGTTGGTCAGCATCAACTGGCGCGGCACAGTCAGCAACAAAGTAGTCGTCGGTATCAAATAATTTAGTGAAGGGAAGTCCCCGGAGAGTTTTTGTTTTCTTGCGCCGCGAGGCGGTTTCCGGGTTTACGGGATGGCTTTAATAGCATTGCAAAGGCAATCGAGTAAGGAGGAAGTCATGGATGGGAGAGTGGGAGAAGCTATTGCTTTGATGCGAGAGAACTTGCACCGCGAACTGTCTCTCAGTGAGATCGCACAGTCAGTCAATCTGTCCTCATGGCGGTTGTGTCATCTGTTCAAAGCTGAAACTGGAACGTCGCCGACGCATTATCTCAAGTGGTTGAGGATGCAGCGGGCCAAAGAGCTGCTTGAAACTACTTTCCTGAGCGTGAAGGAGATCAGGGACAAAGTCGGTGTGAGGGATGAAAGCCACTTCGTCCGAGATTTCAAAGGCTTCTACGGCTCAAGCCCTATGCAATATCGTATCTCTTTTTTGGACGCGCGGCTCGAAGACAGCAACGCCGGTGAACCTGTGGAATCGGTAAACGAATAGCTAAGCGACCGTGCGCACCAAGCACAAAGTAACTTCTATCGAGATAGACAATGCCGGGCGAACCTCGCCGCCTGGCGACGGCGTTCGGGTGTTGCGAGACACTCAATTTAAGACGACGCCTGAGTCGTTCGGATGTTGTCGCGGAAACGCCATTGAAAAACGTTGAAACTCTAGCTGGTTAACATATCAAGTGCCATCCCATCATGGCATCACCGTTGAGCGAACTCTTAAAGATTCCTGTCTTGATGCAAGCGGCGCTGCCGCTGCTCACACGCTGGTTGTGCGGCGGCTTTCTAACGTCCTTCGGGAAAGAACCATGTTGTCAGTATATCTGTAACTCAGATAGCGATGGCCGTTGAGCTTGAATAGTGAAAATGATGGATAGAAGAGTGGGAGAAGCCATAGTTTTGATGCGAGAGAACTTGCACCGCGAATTGTCTCTCAGCGAGATCGCACAATCGGTCAACCTTTCCTCATGGCGATTGTGTCATCTCTTCAAAGCAGAAACCGGAACATCGCCGACGCATTATCTCAAGTGGTTGAGAATGCAGCGGGCAAGGGAGCTGCTCGAAACCACTTTCCTCAACGTGAGAGAGATCAGAAATAATGTGGGCATCAAGGACACCAGCCATTTCGTCAGGAATTTCAAAGGGCTCTACGGCTTAAGCCCAACGCAGTACAGGGCTCTTTTTTGGGCTGACAAACGGAACTCCTCTTGATTTGTAGCGGCAGCAAAAACAGCCAGCAAATAGCAAAAACAGCCAAATGAATCTGCTTGCTTTCCACATGATTTGCCTTTAAGGTGCGTCTTGCACCTGAGCTTGCTCTGCCCCCACAGATCAGGGACTGTAAGTTGACCCGTAAGGCAAAGTCTTCACTCTTCGACTTCAGACCAGACTGCATAAGGCCGAGAGCGTGGAACACCACGCCAGGCGCCACCAACACTCGCATCTCAGCGACAAGACCCAGACCGACAGAGGAGATGTGATCAGGGGTAAGGAGAGCACACTCTTCTTCTATAGAAGAGTCGCGGCGAGGCAGTGGTGTCTGAGCAGGGTGAGCAGGAACTGCCGAGGGCAACAGAGTCGCGCCAGCGACGTGCGGTAGCCCTGCTCGCCTGAAAGACGGTTCACGAAAGCAGTGCCGATCAAAACGATTGGCATGTTGTAATCCCAATCATCTCCCGTACAGCCAAACTCAAAAGTGAGGCAATAGACCTAACGTGTTCGATTTAATCAGAAACAGAGTAATCAACCCCACCCTGACCAGAGAGGAAATGAACCCCCCATGAATACCCAAATGGTAGAAGAAATCCCCCGCTGGTATGTTGTGCATACTCATCCGAAGCAGGAAGACCGCGCCAACATGAATCTGTTGGCGGGAAAAGTAGAAACGTTTATGCCCAAGCGCCGCGAGCGCAAATATGATCGCTATCAGGGCGCGCTCAATTACTTTACCAAACCACTCTTTCCCAGTTATCTCTTCGCACGGTTCAAGGCCGGCGACTTATTGCGCACAGTTCGTTTCACCAGAGGAGTACATAGCGTCGTCAGCTTCGGTAATGCGCCCACCCCTGTTGACGATGAGATCATCGCCCTCATTCAATCCTATAGCAACAAGGATGGAGTTATCAGTATCAGCGAGGAGTTCAAATCCGGCGATGAGGTGATTATCAAGGAGGGCTTGCTGCGTGGCTTCACAGGCATCTTCGAGCGCAGGATGAAGGATGCAGACCGCGTGATGATACTGCTCAAGACTGTCAGCTACCAATCCCACATCATTCTCGAAAGCTCGTCGATCAGCAAGAGCGTCGTCGGTTACTGACACTCGACCTTGAGGGCGGACACCGAATTGACCGGACCGAAGTTGGAAACGACTGCCGCATGAATCTGCCGCTCAAGCCCATCTACCTCTTCGCCGATAGCCAGCTTCTGTTCTGGCGCACGGAGACGGGACTCTTTCTAGATGAGGTGCGAAGAGCGTTCGAGGGCGATCAACTGAAGGCGGCTTATATAGGGGCATCGAACGGCGATCAGCCGCAGTTCTACGACCTCTTTCTGGCGGCGATGGAAGGAATCAATGTCGAGGATTGCAGAATGATACGCGCTTCCTTCTCACCACAGGATGCCGCCTTCATAGATCAGGCTGACATTATTCTACTGGCGGGCGGCAACGTCCAAAGGGGCTGGGACGTGCTTCAAAGCAGCGGTATGAAAGAGTTCATCGTCAGAAGATATTTTGAGGGTGCGCTGCTGATCGGAGTTTCAGCCGGTGCCGTGCAACTGGGCCTGCGAGGATGGGGCGAAGGGGATGAATCTTCCGCGCAGTTGTTCGAGACTTTCATGCTCGTCCCCTTCCTCGTCTCTGCGCATGAGGAGAAAGAGGAATGGGACTCGCTCGTCAAGGCGCTCGAACTCGCAGGGCCAAACACACCCGGGATAGGTATACCTTCCGGCGGCGGAATGATCTATCACGCAGACGGATCGGTCGAGCCCGTTCGCTATCCTCTGCAACAGTTCTCTATGGAAGAAGGAAGAATCGTTCGCAGCCTCTTGCTGCCAGCACCTACTGACGACGTGATCGATGCGCTGGCGGTGCATTGATGACCAGGGGCGAAAGTTCCCCTACTTCACCTGCTCATGGGCCCACCGCCCAACGGTTCGAAAATCCCTGACACTTATTTCATGCCTGGCCTTTCGTCGCCGGGTGTCGCTTCTAAACCATCCACAATAATGAAAGTAGAGGAGTCGAGATGAATACAGATGAGAGAGAAGACACCAAGATTTACAAGGTGGTTTTGAACCACGAAGAGCAATATTCGATCTGGCCCGCCGACCGTGAAAATCCGCTCGGCTGGTTTGATGAGGGCACAAGCGGACTGAAAGCGGAATGCCTTGCCCGCATCAAGGAAGTCTGGACGGACATGAGGCCGCTCAGCCTGAGAAAGAGGATGGAAGAGGCCAAGAGGAACGAAGAAGCAAAGAAAATTGAGACGGCAGCGGAGGGCAACGGCAAGGCCGCCGAAGCAGATGGAAACGGCAAGGTTGTTGAGGCAGAAGGGAACGGCAAGACTGCTGCTGCTGACAAACCGGGGAAGTCCAAAGAGAGCAAGAGCCGCAAGAAGAGCGCGGACGCGACGGCTGCGCCGAAACGCAAACGCGCCGCAGCGACCAAGGCGGAAGGCACGGCAGCTTAAGCTGTGAAGCCGCTGCTCGCGCCTCTCTCTTGAGAGAACATCAGCCGCTCATCTCTTGACTTGCCTCTTGAGAGGACGCACGCGCGTGTGCGGCTGAGGCCGTTTAACTTGAATCTCTTTTAACCCGAATCCCTAAGGATGATTTCGCAATGAACGGTGTAGAGACCTTTCCGTTCCAGGCTGAAACCAGCCAGCTCCTGGAACTGATGATCCACTCCCTTTATACGAACAGGGAGATTTTCCTGCGCGAGCTGATCTCGAACGCTTCGGACGCGCTCGACCGCTTGCGCTTTGAGGCGCTGACCCGACCGGAGTTGTTAGACGACGAGCAGCGGCTGGAGATTCGACTGGAAACCGACCGCGCGGCGAGAACCCTGACCATTCAGGACAACGGCATTGGGATGAGCAGGGAAGAGCTGATCGCCAATATTGGAACGATTGCCAAATCCGGCACACGCGAATTGCGCGCCGCCTACAGTGAAGGAGCGGCGAGCGAAACTATCTCCGAATTGATCGGCCAGTTCGGCGTAGGCTTCTACTCCTGCTTTATGGTGGCCGACCGCGTGACGCTGCTGACGCGTCGTGCCGGTGAAGAGAAGGCTACCGAGTGGGAGTCCGGCGGCGACGGAGAGTACGTCATACGGGATGCGGAAAAGGCCGTGCGCGGAACTTCCGTCACGCTTCACTTAAAGCCGCCGGACGCGGAAAGCGGCCTGGAAGATTTCACGGACAAGTGGATTCTGGCGCGCGTCATCAAACGCTACTCCGACTTTGTAAGCTATCCCATAGTTTATAAAGACCAGCGCGAGGAGACCGACTCCGGGGATGGCCCAAAGACCATCGTCATCGAGGACAAGGTGCTCAACTCGATGAAGCCTATCTGGGCCAAGCCGCAGGCGGACGTAACCGAAGAGGAGTACGCGGAATTCTATAAGCATCTCTCGCACGACTTGGAAGGGCCGCTCAAAACAATCCACCTCAAGGCCGAAGGGAAGCTTGAATACCAGGCGCTTCTCTTTATCCCTGCGAGCGCGCCCTACAATCTCTACTATCACGGCTTCGAGGCCGGGCTGCGTCTCTACGCTAAAGGCGTCATGATAAAGGAGCGCTGCGCAGAGTTGTTGCCGCGCTACCTGCGTTTCATCAACGGAGTGGTTGATTCATCAGAGCTGCCTCTGAACATCTCGCGGCAGATGCTCCAACAGGATCAGCACCTCACGCAGATGCGTAAGTGGCTGACGAAGAAAGTACTGGATACGCTGCAATCACTTTATGAGCGTGAGCCGGAGCAGTTCCTGCGTTTCTGGGAGCAGTTCGGTCGCGCCTTCAAGGAAGGCGTCGGCTCGGACTACGACAATAAAGAAAAGATCGTCTCGCTATTGCACTTTGAAAGCTCAGCCGACCCGACGAAATTGACCACTCTTAAAGAGTATGTCGGGCGTATGAAGGAAGAGCAGAAGGAGATTTTCTATCTGACGGGCGAATCCCGCCAGGTGGTCGAAAACTCTCCTCATCTGGAAGCCTTCAAGGATAAAGGCTACGAGGTGCTTTACCTGATCGATCCCGTGGACGAGCTGGTCGTTCAATCCCTTACCTCTTTCGAGGACAAAAAGCTCAAGTCTGTCGGCAAGGGAATAATTGAAATTCGTGGCGAGGGCGAAGACGGACTCGGCGCAGACGAGTTGAAGAAGAAAGAGGAGGAAAGCGCCGAGCTGCTTGAGCTGTTGCAGAAGCGGCTCGACGAACACGTCAAACACGTACGCCTCTCGACGCGCTTGACCACTTCGCCGGTCTGCCTGGTCGGGGCGGAGCATGATTACAGCCCGCAGCTTGAACGACTGTTGCAGAAGGGAAAGGGCGCTGGGCCCAAGCAGCGCCGGATTATGGAGCTGAACCCGCAGCACCCTATCTTCACCAAAATGCAGGAGCGTGTGAAGAAGGATAAAGATGACCCTGTGCTCGCAGACTACGCCGAACTATTGCTCGGCTCCGCTCTTCTCGCAGAAGGGTCTGAGCTGCACGATCCTGTTCGATTCAATCAACTGGTGACAGAACTGATGGCGCAGTCCATATAGGCTTGCGAAAGGAGCAGAAATGATTACAACCGAGGCGTGGACGATTTATCAGGCTCCTGAAGACAGCGACGGCCTTGAACCGGCTGAGCTAAAAAGGGAGTCTTTTTCATTCCCGGACATCACGGAGTACGAAGTCTTAGCCGAACCGCTCTACGGGTGTTGGGAGGGCAACATGACGCACGCCATCCTGCGTAGCCCCGTGGACGTGTGCCGCCAGCGCGGCGAAGAGAAGGCCGTGCTCGGCAATTCGGGAGTCGTGCGTATTATTCAGATCGGGAAGTCTGTGACGAACGTGCGCGAGGGCGACCTCTGCCTCTTCGCCGCCGTCGGCACGACGGATCAATTCGGCTATCTCATCAAAGTCGTAGGCTACGACGCCCGCAACACCATGGGGGTGCTCGCCAAGAAGATCAAGCTGCACGAGAAGCAGGTCATTCCGCTCCCCAGAGATTCCAAACATTCTCCGCAACAATGGGCGGCCTTCTCGCTCAGGTACACGACCGCCTGGGCCAACTGGAGGGTGGCTTACGGCTGTTGGCGTCTGCAAATGCCGGAGGACCTCTTTCCCGCACCGTTCGTGTGGGGGTGGGGCGGGGGCGTCACGCTGGCAGAGTTAACGCTGGCGAAGCACTTCGGCTGTCGCGTGGCGATGACCGCCTCGAATGACGAGCGGCTGGATTTGATTCGCCGTATGGGCGTCATGGCGATTGACCGCCGCGAGTTCAGCGACCTGGAATACGACGAGCAGCGGTATCAATCCGATTCCGGTTACAGGAAACGTTACCGTGAATCTGAGAAGACCTTTCTGCATCTGGTGAAGAAGCAGACCGGTGGCCTCGGCGTTTCGATCTTCATAGACAATATCGGCGCGCCAGTGTTTCGCGCGACGATGAAGGCGCTGGCACGCCAGGGCGTGATCGCCACCGTCGGATGGAAGAAGGGGATGGACCTTTCGATCAACCGCGCCGTCGAGTGTATCACTCATCACATACACGTCTTTTCGCACGGCGCTCGCTACCCGGAAGGCGTCGCTTCGATCCATTTCGCAGAAGAGACCGGATGGATACCGCCGGTCAACGGCCATGCCTACAAGTGGGAAGAGATTCCGCAACTGGCCGAAGATTTCGCCGAAGACCGCATCACGGATTATTTCCCGATCTACGAAGTCAATCCCTGCTGAAGCTCGCGACTGTTGCGAGCCCTGCCGATCAAGAGCAACCACAGCACAGGTAAGTTCCCGCCTTCTTTCAGGAGCAGCCATGAGCAGAAGTCATGCCCGCGCCGAAGACTCTTCGACATTAATTGAACTTCTACGTTGGAGGGCAGAGCACCAGCCTGCGCGCCACGCCTATACCTATCTGGCCGACGGCGAAGCGGAAGAGGGCAGCCTGACCTATGCCGAGTTGGACGAGCGTGCGCGAGCCGTGGCGTCTTGGTTGCAGAGCCTCGGCGCTGCCGGAGATCGCGCGTTGCTGCTCTACCCGCCGGGGCTGGACTTCATCGCGGCCTTCTTCGGCTGCCTCTACGCCGGTGTCGTGGCCGTGCCCGTCTACCCGCCGCACCCTTCGCGCCCGGAGCAAACACTGGCGAGGCTGCGTGCCGTCGTCGCCGACGCGCAGGCCGCCTTGATGATGACGACGACCAAGATTCTTTCCAGAGCCGAATCGCTCTTCGTGGAAGCACCAGACCTGCGCAGGCTCAAGTGGCTCGCCACCGACTCCGAAGAGAGCCCTGCGAAAGAGTGGCGCGAGCCTCCTGCGAGCGGTGAGACGCTCTGCTTTCTACAGTACACGTCCGGCTCGACCAGCGCCCCTAAGGGCGTCATGGTCAGCCATCGAAACCTCCTGCGAAATTCCGCCTACATCAACCACATGTTCAGCCATACGCCGGAGAGCGTCGGCGTCACGTGGCTTCCGGCCTATCACGACATGGGGCTCATAGACGGAATTATTCAACCGCTCTACTCGGGTTTCTCCGGCTACCTGATGCCGCCCGTGGCCTTCATCCAGCGCCCGCATCGCTGGCTGCAAGCCATGACCAAGTACAAGGCGACGCACACGGGTGGGCCCAACTTCGGCTATGAGCATTGCGTGCGACAGATCAAGCCCGAGCAGCGCACAGGTCTAGACCTTAGCAACTGGCGCGTCGCTTATAACGGGGCTGAGCCGATTCGCCTGGCGACGCTCAGGCGATTTGCCGAAGCCTACGCGCCATACGGTTTTCGCTGGGAGACTTTTTATCCGGCTTACGGTCTGGCCGAATCGACGCTTAAGGTTACAGGCGGATACCACGCCGGTGGGCCAATAGCGTGCGCCGTCGAGACCGCCGCGTTGGAAGAGAACCGCGTCGTCGAAGCCCGCGACGACGAGACGAATGTAAAGCATCTGGTCGGCAGCGGTCGCACGGCGCTCGAAACGAAGGTCATCATCGTCGAGCCCGTGACGCGCACGCAGTGCGAGCCCGGGCAAGTCGGAGAGATATGGGTCGCGAGCGAAAGCGTGGCGCAGGGTTACTGGAACAGACCTGAATTGAGCGAAGAGATTTTCCGCGCGCGCCTGTCGGACACGGGCGTTGGCCCATTCTTGCGTACGGGCGACCTGGGCTTTTGGCGCGACGACGAGCTGTTCGTGACGGGTCGCCTCAAAGACCTCATCATTATTCGTGGACAAAACCATTACCCGCAGGACATCGAGTGGACGGCTGAGCAGAGCCACACGGAGCTGCGGCAAGGTTGCAGCGCAGCCTTTTCCGTAGAGGTCTCGGGCGCAGAGCAACTGGTGATCGCGGCGGAAGTGCAACGTCACTTTGAGCCGTCGCAGATGCCGCTCGTCTTTGACGCTATCCGTCAAAAGGTGGCCGAAGATCATGAGTTGGAGGTCTACGCTATCTCGCTCTTGAAGACTGGTGCGCTGCCCAAGACTTCGAGCGGCAAGACACAGCGTCACGCCTGCCGCAACGGCTTTCTCGCAGGCAGCCTCAACGTCGTCGGAGAATGGAGACGCAAGAGTGCGGAGCAGCCCACTGCTGACGAAAGCCTTGAGGTGGTGGGCCAACTTGCAGACTCGTCTGCGCCAACGTCCGAAGCCATTCAAGCGTGGCTCGTCGCGCGCATCGCCACGCGCGCAAGCGTAGCGGCGCATGAGGTGGACACCAGGCGGCCCTTCACTAGCTATGGTCTGGACTCTCTGGCGGGTGCAACACTGGCGGCAGATTTAGGCGAATGGCTGGGGCGCGAGCTTTCGCCCACTCTCGTTTACGACTACCCGACCATTGATGCGCTCTCGCAATATCTTGCCGGTCTTGCGACGCCGTCGAACTTGGCGCGTGTGACACAAGCGCGTGTGACAGAGGAGCGCACGGCGACGCAAGAGCCCATCGCCATCATAGGCATCGGTTGTCGTTTCCCCGGAGCGCATGGGCCAGAAGCCTTCTGGCAGTTGTTGCGCGACGGAGTGGACGCCGTCACTGATGTTCCGCAGGAGCGTTTGGAGTGGCGTGGCTTTATGGGCTCGGACTACGCCGCGTCTGAAAAAGGGTGTCCGCGACGCGGCGGCTTTCTGCCGCAGGTCGATCAGTTCGACGCTGCTTTCTTTGCCATCTCTCCACGCGAGGCCGCGCAGATGGACCCGCAGCAAAGGCTGCTGCTGGAAACGGCCTGGGAGGCGCTCGAAGATGCAGGTCAAGCGTGGGAGCAATTGACCGGCTCGCAGACGGGAGTCTTCATAGGGCTTTCGAGCCAGGAATACGCCGCGCTTCAAATGAACAGCGCGCCGCATCTGGACGCTTACGCTACGACGGGCAGCGCCATCAGCATCGCTGCCAATCGCCTCTCCTACTTCTTCGATTTTCGTGGGCCGAGCATGACGATTGACACGGCCTGCTCTGCTTCTTTAGTGGCCGTCCATCTCGCTTGTCAAAGTTTACGTAGCGGTGAAGCGACGCTGGCTCTGGCGGGCGGCGTTAACCTGATCCTCTCGCCGAGGATTACGCTGGGCTTTGCGCAGGCCGGAGCGACGAGCAAGGATGGTCGCTGCAAGGCGTTCGATGCGCGGGCCGACGGCATCGTGCGCAGCGAAGGTGTCGGTGTAGTCGTGCTCAAGCCTTTGTCAAGGGCGTTGGCCGACGGTGATCCTGTCTACGCTGTGATACGCGGCAGCGCCACGGGTCAGGACGGGAGGTCTAACGGCATCACTGCGCCGAGCGCGCAGGCGCAGGAGGCCGTGCTCAGGGATGCATACGAAAGAGCTGGTGTTTCTCCGGGACGTGTGCAGTACGTGGAGACGCATGGCACTGGCACTTTGCTCGGCGACCCCATAGAGGCGACGGCTCTGGGCAGAGTGCTCTCTACTGATCGCTTGGCTGATCGTCCCTGCGCCATCGGCTCAGTCAAGACAAACATCGGACACACGGAAGCCGCCGCTGGTATTGCCAGCCTCATCAAAGTCGCGCTCGCGATCAAGCACCGCGCGATTCCGCCCAGCCTGCACTTTCATGAGCCCAACCCGCACATTCCGTTCGCAGAGCTTCAACTGCGTGTCCAACAAGCCTTCGGTGAGTGGCCCGAAGGAGATGTCCTCGCAGGGGTGAGCGCGTTTGGCTTCGGCGGCACTAACGCTCACGTCATTTTGGAAGAAGCTCTTGAGCTGCGTTCGACGACTCAACCGAAGGAGAGGGACGCGGACGCCGGCTGGTATCTGTTGCCGCTCTCGGCGCAAACTGCCGAAGCACTTCGCGCGCGCGCACACGCCTACAGAGAGTTTCTGGAAGAAGACGCGGGCGCTCTTTCGCTCTCAGATATTTGTTACACGGCGAGCGCCAGACGCAGCCACCACGATTACCGCCTCGCCATCGCTGCCCGTTCAAGCGAAGAGGTGCGAGAGCGCCTGGAAAATTACGAGCGCGGTGAAGTCCGTTCGACTATGACGACTGGTCACGTGACCTCTGGTCGGCGGCGCAAACTGGTTTTCGTCTGTTCCGGCTATGGCGCGCAATGGAGCGGCATGGGGCGCGAGTTGTTCAATCGCGAGCCCGTCTTTCAGGAGACGATCACACGCTGCGACGAGCTGCTACGCCAGCATCTCCCCTGGTCATTGATAGAGGAACTGCTGGCCGAGAAAGAGCGCTCGCGCCTTGACGGCAGTAACGTAGAGGTAACACAGGTTGCCCTCTTCGCCATACAGGTGGCGCTGGCCGCCGTGTGGCGCTCGTGGGGGATTGAGCCCGACGCCGTCGTGGGCCATAGCCTGGGCGAAGTGGCGGCGGCTCATCTGTCCGGAGCGCTGACCTTAAATGATGCTGTTCGCGTCATCGCGACGCGCGCAAGGCTGATGCAGCAAGCCTTGCAGCAGTCGGAGAATCGCGGGGCGATGGCCGCCGTCGAGTTGCCTTTGGAAGAGGCACGGCGCGCACTGGCCGGATATGAAGATCGGGTCTCGATTGCAGTACACAATACTCCGAAGGCCGTGGTGATGGCCGGTGAAGCTGCGGCGCTGGATGAAATTCTGG
This sequence comes from Pyrinomonadaceae bacterium, assembly GCA_035537255.1. Taxonomy (GTDB): domain Bacteria; phylum Acidobacteriota; class Blastocatellia; order Pyrinomonadales; family Pyrinomonadaceae; genus DASQYE01. The sequence goes on from DATLMN010000095.1 coordinate 27,372, forward strand.
AAACTTTCCGGCAGCGTGAAATCGTCGGCCGCTTGCTGGACACGCCGGGCGCGGGTCACAGTCCGGAAGTGGCGGGCGTCGAGCGCCAGCTAAATGAAGCGCTCAGAGGACTCCTGCCACAACAGGCGAAGATACCTATCTTCTCAACCGTTACGGGGCACGCCCTGCAAGGCGAAGCGTTTGACCCTGCTTACTGGGCGCGCAATGTCAGAGAGCCTGTGCTCTTTTGTGAAGCGCTTGAAAGCCTGGGCGCAGAAGGCTACGACCTCTTTCTGGAACTGAGCCCGCTTCCGATTCTCTCTCCTGCGATTCTTCAATGTTGGAGTCAGCTTCACGAAGTGACTGTGCTGGCGTCTCTGCGTTTGAGCCGTCAAACGGAAGTGACTGTGCTGCCGTCTCTGCGCCGCCGCCAGGAGGATCGAGCCGTGATGTTGAAATCACTGGCGACGCTTTACGCCGAAGGGTTCACGGTCGACTGGCGCGCTCTGTACGGCGAGCCGGGTCGTTGTGTGCATCTGCCTTCGTATCCCTGGCAGCGTGAGCGTTACTGGATCGCGGAACGGACGGGCGAGCAGGATGCGCAGACGACCACAGCGAAGCCTCAGGCCGGGCGAAACGGGAACTCTAATCACCCACTGCTAGGTCATCACGTGCGCTCTGCCGCGCACGCCGGAACACACCTGTGGGAGATGGACTTGAGCAACGGCTTCTCCCCTTACACTGCTGGCGACGGACGCATCGGCGCAAACGTCTTGATGCCTCCAATGGCTTATATGGAGATGGCCTTGGCGGCTGCCGAAGAGGCTTTCGGCGCTGGCCCATACGCCTTGGAAGACATGGATTTTTGCGAAGCGCTCGTGCTGCCGCAAGACAAGGCCTTAGCCCCGCAGATGCAACTGGTCATCTCCGGCGAGGTCTCTACGGACGCATCTTTTCAATTCTTCAGCCTCAACGCCGGAGCGAGCCGCGCGCAATCAACCTGGACTTTACACGCGCGCGGAAAAATCCGCCCGGGAAATCCCCGGGCCAATTAATCCGGCACGCCTCCGCTTCAGAAGTTTTCAGGAGTGACAGATGAATCCCCGATCACAGAATGGTCATCACGGACCCTTGCAGTTCGGTCTGTTCTTCTTCTCCAGTAGTGAATTCATCTTCGATTCAGACAAGTACAGGCTGCTGATCGAAAGCTCCAGGTACGCAGACCGTCAAGGCTTCTCGTCTGTCTGGGTTCCGGAGCGCCATTTCACAAAGGAGGGCGGGCTCTTTCCCAACCCTGCGGTGCTGCAAGCCGCGCTGGCGCGGGAGACCGAGCGCATAGAGCTACGCGCCGGAAGCGTCGTGATGCCGCTTCATGATCCCGTCCGCGTCGCAGAAGAGTGGGCGGTGGTGGACAATTTATCCGGGGGAAGAGTGGGCGTCTCTTTCGCTTCGGGCTGGCATCCGTCGGATTTCGTCTTCTTCCCGGAACGGTACGCAGACCGTCACGAAGAGATGTATCGCTCCATAGAGATCATACGCAAACTCTGGCGCGGCGAATCAATCGAGCGCACAGGCGGCGACGGCAAACAGGTCGAGCTGAGAATCTACCCTGCCCCTGTGCAGCCGGAGTTGCCTGTCTGGGTGACGGCGGCAGGAAGCCCGCAAACCTTCACACGCGCAGGGACTGTGGGTGCGAATCTGCTGACGCACCTCTTCACACAGGGCTACGAAGAGTTGGCCCAGAAGATCGCTCTCTACCGCGAGGCGCTGGGCCAACGTGGGCTCGATCCCGCATGGGGTCGTGTGACGGTGGCCGTGCCGACCTTCGTCTACGACGACGGCGACGAAGCAATGGACCGCGAGGTTCGCCGCGCCTTCGGCGATTACATCAAGTCTGCCACTTACCTCATCAATGCCTTCGCCCATAATCGTGGGCGGCGCATAGACATTGAGAGCCTTTCCGCACAAGAACTGGACGAGTACGTGCAATGGATCTGCGAGCGACTGATACAGCAAAAAAGCGTCATCTTCGGCACGCCCGAGAAGTGTCTTGAGGCAGTCACCCAACTGCAAGCCATAGGCGTTGACGAGATCATCTGTCAACTGGACTTCGGTCTTCAAACGGAGCTGGTCTTGGAGAGCCTGCCCCATCTCGACCGACTAAGAGAGCTGGCGCAGAGCGTGTCTACACCTGTCTCTCTCCTGCCGGAAAATCTACGCCAAACTGAAGCCGCGATACCGCCCCTTTCATCTCCCACCCCGGCGCAACTGACAGTCGCGCCGCCGCCTTCGACTCCGCCAACGAAAGGCATCATCGCAGAGATTCAAGAGCGCTGTGTCGAAGAGATTGCTGCCGCAGATTTCTATCGCAGTCTGAATGGTCAAGACTCTCAATTCGCTTCCGGCTTTCAGGTCGTAGAGCGAATCTGGCGGCACGACGGAGAGGCTCTGGGACGTGTGCGACTGCTCGAAGCCCTTGAGCCTGATGCGGGTGCTTACCAGCTTCATCCGGCGCTGCTCAATACATGGTTGCAACTGCTGATCGCGGCGCTGCCGTCAAACGGCGCTTCCCATCAGTTGAAGTCCTCTTACCTTCCTGTGAGCCTGCGCAGCTTGAACATACGCAGCCGTCCGGAGAAAGAGTTTTGGAGTCACGTACGGCTACTGGCCGACGCCTCTTTAGAAAAGTTAGAAGGCGACGTGCGTATTCTGGATGAAGAAGGAGGCGTGATCGTAGAGGCGCGCGGGCTGAGAATGGAGCCGACCGGGCACCTCATGACGGAGTGGTCTGCGACGCCCGGCTCGACCAACGCAGAAGAGTGCGCGCACTCTGACTCGACGGGCGCGGCCGCCGAAGCGTTGGCCCAAGCGAACGCTTCATCTTTGCGCGAGACGTTGATGAGCGCAGAGCCTTTGGAGCGCGAGCGGCTGCTCAGTATCTACCTCTGCGAGCGTTTGGCCGCCGTGTTGGAGATGACGCCCGATAAAATTGATGTGCATCAGGCCGTCAACAACCTTGGGTTAGACTCTTTGATGGCGATTCAATTGAAGAACCAGATCGAGAAGGAACTAGCTGTGGCGGTTCCAGTGACGACGTTTCTGCGCGGCAGCAGCGTCGCTCAATTGACAGAGCAATTGCTGGCGCAGCTCGTCGCTCCTTCCACCGGCACATCTACGACTCCGAAGACAGAAGACAAGAGCGAGCATCCACTCTCGAAGGGACAAAGGGCGCTGTGGTTCATGCATCAACTGGCCGCAGACGGAGCTTCTTACAATACTGTCGAATTGGCCGTCACTGTGCGCGGTGAGTTGGATGTGGCGGCGCTTGGCCGTGCTTTTCAGGCGCTCAGTGATCGTCACGCTTCGCTTCGGACGATTTACACCGTGCGCGACGGAAACCCCGTTCAGGTGGTGCTCACATCTCAACGCGCTGACTTCAAAGTGTTGGATGCGTCACGTTGGACGGCGGCGCAGTTGAACGATCAGATGGTGAAGGAATACCAGCGCCCCTTTGATCTCGAACGCGGGCCTTTGCTGAGGGCGAGCCTTTTCAACAGATCGCCCCAAGAGCATGTGCTGCTGCTAGCGGCGCACCACATCGCCGTCGATTTCTTATCGATGGAGATCATCATAGAAGAGCTGCGCGAGCTTTATTTCGCCGACAAGGCTCATGCTGCGGCACTGCTTCGACCTCTTACCAGGCAGTACACGGATTACGTACGCTGGCAGGCGGAGATGCTCGCCGGGACGGAGGGTGATCGTCTGTGGGCCTACTGGCATGAGCAGTTGGGCGGCGAATTGCCCGTGCTGGATTTGCAGACTGACAGGCCGCGTCCCGCCGGACAATCTTTCGAGGGCGCTGCGCACCGTTTCGAGCTGGAC
>DATLMN010000096.1:0-4108 GCA_035537255.1 Pyrinomonadaceae bacterium
GGTTGAGCGGACGAACTTGGTACTGTATATTATTAACCTGCACGGAGGGGTAGCATAATTGGTAATGCAGCAGTCTTGAAAACTGCCGCCCTAACAGGCTTGCAGGTTCGAGTCCTGTCCCCTCCGCCATAAGCTTATAGAAATTCCCGACAAGCCGTTCGCGCGCCCCCAAAGCGTTCGACGGCTTGATTCTTTTTTCAAGGGGAGATGAAAAATGTTGGCCTTAATCTGGAATGCAGCAGCGTCCTTTTCCGTCTCAATGGCCTTGAGCGCGCAGATGCTTTGGGTTCATCTATGGCTCTGGCAAGACCAGCAGGCGGCGCAAACCAGCGACACATCCCTCTGGGGACGCATCTGGCATTACATTGATTACGATTTTAAGTTCGGCAAAATCGTGCTCTCTTTATCAAGCCTCGTGCAGGGCCTGGTGGTGCTGCTCCTGGCGATCATCATCTCGCGTTACCTGCGCTCTTTTATCGAGCGCCGCATGGCCGGGCGCAAACATATTGATCCTGGCATCCAGTACACAGTCCTGCGCCTTGTTCATTACTTCTTTATTACGGTCGGACTTCTCTTTGCTCTTAAGACAGCCTTCAGCTTAGACCTGACTTCGATTGCCGTGGTCTTTACGGCGCTCTCCGTCGGCATAGGCTTCGGCCTGCAATTCATCGCGGGCGATCTCGCGTCCGGGTTTATACTTCTCTTCGAGCGCCCGGTACGCATAGGCGATTTCATCACAGTGGCAGGGCCGGACGGCAAGCTCACAGAGGGGCGCGTGCAGAGCATCAACCTGCGTACGACGGTCGTCGTCACCAACGATCACATCACTGCCATCCTGCCCAACTCGAAGCTGGTCAATCAGGAATTGATTAACTGGTCTTACGGCGAAAGACGCTCGCGCATCTCCATCCCCGTCGGCGTCGCGTATGATTCGGATGTAGCGCTGGTAACACAAACGCTCCTTCGCGCAGCGGAGGGCGTAGATCTTGTGCTTGCAGAGCCGAAGCCCAGCGTGCAATTTCTTGGCTTCGGCGAATCCTCTCTGGATTTCCGCCTGCTCGTCTGGACGACGCGCCCGCGTCGACACCCGCAGATCAAGAGCGACATCAACTATCGCATCGAACGGCTCTTCCGCGAAAACCGTATCGAGATACCCTATCCGCAAAGGGAGCTGAGAGTACGCGGCGGTGCGCTACAGGTCGAACGAGCCGGGCCTGAATCTTTTGAAGAGGAAGATCACACAGAAGAGCCGGAACACTCCGTCAGATAAAATTTTGTCCGCGCATTATTGGACAAAACCCGCGCACAGAGGTTAGGCTAAAGACGTTGACTGAGTGGCTGTTCATTCAGCCGCTCCATTTTGGATTTTAGACTTTGGATTTTGGATTAGCGAGTGACAGAGGTTAAAAGTCTCGCTTTCAAAATTCAAGTCCCCTCGAAGCGTTAATCTAAAATCCAAAATCTAAAATCCAAAATTGGTATGCGTTCTGCACGTTCCCTCAATTCCGCCCGCTCCCCCGTCGCCGACAAGCGCGAGGCAATACTTCGCGCCGCCACGCGTGTCTTCGCAAGCAACGGTTACTTCAACTCCAAGGTCGCGGACATCGCGAGCGAGGCCGGTATCGCAGACGGCACTGTCTATCTTTACTTCAAAAGCAAAGAGGAGATTCTGCACTCGATCTTTGATCGCAGTGTGGAAGAGGCCATCAGTGAAGGGCGCAAACAAATAGAGTCGATCAACGACCCGCGCGAAAAGCTGCGCCGCATCGCGCACCTGCATCTTGAGAGACTGGGCGCAGACCGCGACCTAGCCATCGTCTTTCAAGTCGAGCTGCGCAGCTCTACCAAATTTATGGAGGAGTTCTCCGCCGCTGGCTTTGCCGAATATCTGGGGCTGATTCGCGCCGCTGTTGAAGAGGGACAGCGCGCGGGCGTCTTTCGTCAGGAATTGAATGCCAAGGTGGTCGCCAAGATTCTCTTCGGCGCGCTGGACGAGATGGCGACCAACTGGATTCTCTCGCAGCGCCGTTACAAGTTAGCGCCGATGGCCGACCATGTGCTAGATATTTTCCTCAATGGTGTGAGCGCCAGATGAGCCAGACGATTCAGACAACGACCACAGCCGAAGCCGCACGCGCAGGGCAAAAAGAGCGCGTGCCGCTCTCGCCCGACGAGCCCACGACGCTCATAGAGATGTTCGAGCGCACACATCGTCTGCATGACAAGACCGATCTGCTCAACTACAAACGTGACGGCGCATGGCGCACGATCTCGACCACGGAATTTATCAAGAGGGCGCGCCACATTGCGCTCGGTCTCTATGCATTGGGCTTGCGTCGCACGGATCGCGTGGCGCTGCTGGCGGACAACTGCCCGGAATGGACTTTGACAGACGCGGGCAGCCTCTATGCTGGCGTGATAGACGTGCCCATCTATCCGACGCTTGCGCCTAAAAGCGTCGCATATATCCTGAAGGATTCCGGCGCGCGTATTCTCTTTATCCAAAACCGTGAAAAATTTGATCGCGTCAAAGAGGCCGTTAAAGATTGTCCCGCGCTTGAGCACGTAGTCTTTTTCGATGAGCCGGGAGCAAAGGAAGGTGGCGCGCTCACGCTCGCTGAAGTGGAAGAGAGAGGGCGCGCACTCGGCGCAGAGCAACCGCATCTCTCGGACGAGTTGGCTGGGGGGGCAAAGCCTGATGATCTGGCGACGATCATCTACACATCGGGTACGACGGGCGAGCCCAAAGGCGTGATGCTTACGCACTCCAATCTGACGACGAACCTGATCGATTCATCCGGCCATCTGAATTTTTCCGATACGGACATTGTGCTCTCCGTGCTTCCCTTCTCGCACGTCTTCGAGCGACTGGCCGTCTACATGTATCTCTATCACGGCATGAGCGTCTTTTACGCGGAGGCTATGGACAAGATCGGCGACAACCTGCGCGAGGTGCGCCCGACCATCATGCTCTGCGTCCCGCGACTGTTTGAAAAGATTTACGCGCGTATCAAAGACAAGGCGGCTGAAGGCGGCAAGATGACGACGGCTATGTTGATGTGGGCCGTCGCGGTAGGCCGAGCTTACGTTGATCTTAACCTCGCTCATAAAAAAGTTCCCGCACTTCTCGCTTTCAAGTACAAGCTTGCTTCAAAGCTCGTCTTCTCGAAATGGCGCGCGGGTGTGGGCGGACGCATACGCCTCTTCGTTTCCGGCGGCGCGGCTCTGCCCGATGAGATCGGCTACGTGTTTGCGAGCGCGGGGCTGCCTATCTTGCAGGGCTACGGACTGACGGAGACCTCTCCGGTGATCTGTGCCGCGACGCTCGAAGAGAATCGCATAGGGACTGTGGGCCGACCGATACGCAACGTCGAGGTGCGTATCGCAGAGGACGGCGAGATAGAGGCGCGTGGGCCCAACATCATGCGTGGCTACTATAACAAGCCGGAGGCGACCGCCGCCGTTTTCACTGAGGATGGCTGGTTCAAGACGGGCGACATCGGCACGCTCGATGCCGATGGATTCCTGCGCATCACTGATCGCAAGAAAGAGCTTTTCAAAACCTCCGGCGGTAAATACATCGCGCCGCAGCCCATAGAGCAGAGGATCAAAGCGTCGCGCTTCGTCAATCAGGTTGTGCTCGTGGGCAACGGGCGCAAGTTCGCCGCCGCCCTGATCGTTCCAGATTGGGAGCAGCTACGCTCTTACGCGCAGTTGAAGGGCCTCAATCTATCAACGCCCGCAGAGTTCTGCCGGCATCCGCGTATCCTCGATCTTTTTCAAAGACAGGTCGAGTCGCTGACCTCAGATTTGGCACAGTACGAGCGCGTCAAGCGTATCGCGCTCCTTGAGCATGAACTGACGATAGAGGGCGGCGAAATGACGCCCACGCTCAAGGTCAAGCGGCGCGTGATCGACGAAAAATATCGCGACGTGATTGACCGCCTCTACAGCGAGGCCAAAGCTTGAAAGCATCCGTGCCGCGCATTTTTCTTAAGACTGAAGCGGTAAAGGAACTGCTTGTTCCGGTTGCGCGAATCGAAGTATGATTCCGCCTGCCGTTAGCCTGGATCATTCCTTGAGACTCAAACTGCCGTCACCTCATCTG
>DATLMN010000097.1:0-4696 GCA_035537255.1 Pyrinomonadaceae bacterium
TTCGGAGACAAACTCGACCTGTGCGCGCGCCGACCCGGCAGCGTCCAAAGTTGCCCCAGCAGCACGCGAAGCCTCATCGCCGGGGAGTGCCGACCCGACGCGACTCTCGGTGTGCGCAGTGGACGCTGAACCGTGCGCCTCTGAGGAAGAGGTAAAGAGCTGCGAGCTATCCCAGGGATGCTCCGCAGCCGTGCCGTTACCTCCGGCGGCCTGTTGAGGCGTGCGCTTTTTGCCCACGCCTTTTTTGCCGCGCCCCTTGGCGTCCGATTTATCCTTGCCAGCGCCGTTGGTTTCCGAATCGGCGCTCGCGCGTTTCATAGCATCGTAAACTCTACCCATCACATGTTCCTCAAGAGACCTGAACGACGAAAGGCAGCACCGACCTCCTCGGTGCTGGGTGTCGAAAACTCATCCTGTTTCTCGATTGCGTTTTTCTCTGCGGCCACAGCAGTAGCCGTAGACTGTGAGCCGCTCGTTACGCTGCTCGTTGCGTTGCTTGTTTCGGCGGGGGCAGACGTTCCCGGATTAACGGGCATTTGCTGCGGCGACTGCGCCGCGCCGCCACCAGCGCCCGTAGACCACAGCTCTGCACGTCCGGCGGCGGTAAAAATACGCGCGGGAGCTTCGCGCTCCTCGCCCATCTGGCGACCGCGATCAGCACGCGGCAGCATATCGAAAGTCTCCGCGACCTCTTCGATGATGGCGCGGCCGATGACGGGCTCTCCCGCCGCGTAACCTGTGAGCAGCGCGTTATCGCAAAGATTATTGATGTTGCGCGGGATGCCTTCGGAGCAGCGGAAGATAAAATCTATCGCACCCGGCGAGAAAATATCCGTCCGCTCTGCGCCCGCGACCAGCAGCCGCGCGAAAATGTAGTGACCTGTCTCTTCGACGTTCGGCAGCGGCTTGATCTCGCAGCGAAGCGCGATGCGTTGCTTGAGCTGGCGCAGGTCAGGATTGTTAAGGACGGAGCGCAGCTCAGGCTGGCCGGTTAAAACTATCTGAAGTTGCTTGGCCGCGTCGGATTCAAAATTCGAGAGCAGTCGTATCTCTTCGAGCACATGCGGAGTCAGTCCCTGCGCCTCGTCGACGATGAGCACTGTGCGAAGCCCGCGCGCGTGGCGTGATTCAAGCGTGCGGCCAAGCGCGATCAGCAGCTCGGATTTCGTCTCCCATTGCTGCACGTCCAGAAGTGTGGTCACGTGCTGATAAAATTCCGGCACTGTGAGACGCGGATTAAAGATGTAGGCGACAAGCACCGTGCGCTCAAGCCGCTGCATCATCCAGCGCAGCACTGTGGTCTTGCCAGTGCCGACCTCGCCCGTGACGACGATCAAGCCCTTGCCCATCTCAATGCCGTAATGCAGATTGGCCATCACCTCTTTGTGCGAAGGGGTGAAGTAGATGAAGCGCGGATCGGGCGTCAGCGCGAATGGCAAATCCTGTAAGCCGTAGAATTCTCTGTACACTCTCTTTTTTTCCACCTCCGTGACACCGCTCGCTTGGCCCAAAGAGTGCGGGCCGCTGCGCGTGTCACGATTCCTTTATCTCTGAAACCTCATGCGCCGTGCTCCGACTTAACCCGAGAATCTGTCGAACACATGTATGGCCCTGAGCAGGAGAGCTAGCGCAGGGATGCTGACCAGAGTAATGACGACCCCTGCGGCAAGCAGCAACCTGCGTCGAAACGGCACACGGCGCGCCTCCTGCGGAGTCAATAATTCCGGCACGGAGACGAGCACGGGCAAGCCAGTGTAGTGCTCCGCATCGTCCAGTGTCTGAATCGTCAAGAGCCTTGGCACTTCAAAGGCGGCGGCCGCGAGCAGTCCGACGGCGAGGCCAAAGCCAAGCCCTAGCAGCATCAAGAGCGGACGTTTGGGAGCGACGGGTCGTGACGGCAGGTTGGCAGGGTCAATGACTTGGATCGTCTCTCCCTGCGCGTTGGCCGCGACGTTGGCGACCAGTTCCGCCGACTGCGATTTCTTCAGCAGGTCGTCGTAGTTGCCCTTCTTCGTAATGTACTCGCGATTCAAAATCTCCAGGCCGACTTCCGTGCCCGGCACATTGTTGATGCGCTGGTTGACTTCGCCGATCTGCGTTTCCGATTGGGCGAGGATGGTTTCCTGCCGTTTGATCTCGTTGTCTATGCGCTGAATGTCGCTCTGTAGTCCGCTGATGCGCAGGTCCGGACGGTCGGCGATGCGGCGTCTGATCTCTTCGTTTTTGGCTTCGGCGTCCTTGATCATCTGCGCCATCTCGCCCTTGATGGAATCCAGCTCGGCCTGTTTGGCCTTCACGTCAGGGTTCTGCGGGCGGAGTGTGGTCAGCATGTTTTTGATTTCGGCTTCGAGCGCGGCTTTGCGCTGAATGAGCTGGCCGTAACTGAGCGTGGACGTAACGTCCGTGCGAACCTCTTCGACTTCCTGCTTGTCTATCTCGAACTGTTGCTGAAGCGCGTTGAGCTGTGTGCTCAAGGCGGTACGGCTGTCGCGCAGGCGACCGACCTCCGTGATGAGCGCCTTCTGCTGTTCGCGAAGTCCATTAAGTTGACCGAGCAACGATGCAGCGCTCGTCGGCAGGTTATCCATGTGCTGCTGCATATATTCGAGCCGCTGCTTGTCTATCGCGTCCAGTTCCTGCTTGACCTGTGCCAATTGCTGCTCGAAGAACTGTTTGGTCTGCGTCGAAGATGAGACGGTGGCCTGCGTCTGCGCGTCTATGAATTTGCTGGCAAGCTCTGCCGTGACGGCCTGCGTGGTCTTTGGGTCGCGCCCGCGATAGGTGATGTTAAAGCCGTTGGTAATATCGTTGCGGCTCGTGTTGACCTCGACGTGTATGTCCTTGCGCATGCCGTCGATGATCTCTTCCATGGGCTCGTTGCGCAGCCGCTCCGCCTGGTAAAGACCATAGCGTTCGACCAGAGGCTGCAAGGACGAGCGTGAGGTGACGACCTGATTGATATTGTTGAGCTGGCGGGTCAGAGTATCGTCCGAGACCGTTGGGACGACAGAGGTCGAGATGCTCGAGGGCTTGACGACGATGAGCGTGACCGATTCGTAAACATTAGGCAGACGCCAGACGACGATGGCGACGGCGGTCGCAATCGCGATGGTCGGCAGGAAGATTAGCCACTTGCGTTTCCAGATGATCCGCGCGTATTCGCCCGGAGTTCGCTGGCGGAATTCGACACTCATATGACGGCACTCCTTAACGGGTTCGGTCTTCGGACAAAAGCCTCAGTCGGCTTTCGCTTTAAATGAGAGGCCAGGGGGCAACCTTGGCATCAAGCGCGAAAGCCTGTGGTTTGCGTTCAGTGCGGAGGTGGTTGCGAAGCTTGCCGCTCGTCTCTCTTTTTTTTGAGCGAGCGCGATCCACTTCCGTCGAACGTTTCTTCTTCGCTTGCGGCCTCTAACCTTAAAGGACGGGGCAAGCGTCCATCGCGGTCACAGTCGGCAGGAAAGTTTCTTAAGTTTTCAAAACCATCACTTACTCTTTCAAGTAAGTCGCAGCGAAAAGCTCCGGACATGCTTGTCAGAGCCACTGTGCCCCTGCTTGTTCTAAAGCGTTGCGAGTGTACGGCGCGCTTCGTCTGCGTCCGTGAAATTTTTGCCTTCCCCTAAGCGCAGCGCCTGTTCGAGCGCACGGCGTGCGCCGGCCTTATCGCCGTTGCCCGCCAGCGCCATCCCCAGATGAAAATTGTAGGTCGCGCTGTTCTGGTCGCGTGCGACGACCTTCTTTAATTGCTCGACGGCGGCCGCGTAAAGATTCTTTTTGTAATAGACCCAGCCGAGCGTGTCCGCGAATCCGTTCTGCTCAGGATATTTCTGCACGATCTGCTGAGCGAGTCGCACGGCTTCGTCCAGATTGCCCATGCCTCGCGTCGCGTAGAGCCAGGCCAGATTGTTGGCGGCAATCGCGGAGTTCTGATCCAGCTCAAGAGCTTTGCGATAGTTCTCTGCCGCCGCATCGTAGTTCTGTCGGCTGTCTTCGAGCATCCCGATCAAAGTGTATGTGCTCGCATCGTCGGGACGTTTTTCGAGTATCTTGCGGTACTCGGCAATGGCGCGCTCCTGCTGGTTCGAGTTGACAAAGAGCGCACCGAGCGCGAAATACGCTGGCAGATAATTGGGCTCGATCTCAAGCGTGCGGCGCAATTCGCCTTCAGCGCCCCCGGCGTTGCGCTCGTAACCGTAAACCTGCGCCTTCAGATAATGGAGCGCCGCATAGTTGGGTTGAGCACTGAGAGCCTGATCTACCCTGGCATGCGCCTGATCGATCCGTTTTTGGTTGACGTAAAGATTAATCAGTCCATTTAGCGCATCGAAGTTCGCGTTGTCAATAGCCAGAGCGCGCTCGTAAAGACTGACGGCCTCGTCCTGCTTGTTCTCTCTCAGGGCGAGGACGGCGAGGTTCGTATAGACGCCGGGCGCTTTTGGCGCAAGGTCTCGCGCGGTCTCGTAATCGGCACGCGCAGCCTGCATGTTGCCCAGATTCATCTGCGCAGAGCCGCGCGTCACGTGCGCTTTCAGACGCAATTCCGCGAGTAGCTGCGGCGAGATGTTGCGGTCAGGCCCTGCCTTGCTGAGCTGCTCAAGCAGCTCGCTGGAACGACTGAGCGAGTTTTTATTGTCGCCGGAGACGAGACTGATCTGCGCCTGCATCAATTTCGCAGGAAGATAATCCGGGTGATACCTTT